>DLUN01000171.1:1676-10870 GCA_003444615.1 Syntrophomonas sp. | reverse complement strand
GAGCTAACCACCACCAAGTTTATAATCTACGGAGATGGTCATATCCGGCAATAAAAATATACGGGGCGATGTAGGCATCGCCCTCTACTACCTTACCTAATAAATTTCTGTTATTCTTTACACATATCGTAATAAAATAGGCACCCTTCTGACTATAATCGTAATTTTTCAATCGGTTTGGCTTTCGTTTTGGCAACTTCAAAAGCATCACCGTCCGAATTACGCATTGCCATTGGGCAAGGTTACTCAATTATCTCGAATTGATATTGAGCCAGTTTTTGCTGGTCTTCTGCGCTCAGTTGGTATTCGCGCTGCAGCAGCTCACGTTCCGGTTTGCTGCCGCAGAGTTCAGTGGACAAATAGCGCAGACCGTTGTCATTTACCATAGTAACAATCCGTTTGAAATGAGGATATTTTTCAGCTACCTTAAAAGCAGCTTTCACATTGCATCCCGATGAGGTACCACAGAATATACCTTCCTGCCGGGCCATCTGCCGGGCTATTTCCATGGAATCATCTGAGCTTACCAGGACAATCCCGTCCACATACTGCAGGTCGAGAATCTCAGGAATAAGACCGTCGGCAATTCCCTGCACCTTATGATGGCCGATAATTCCCTTTGACAATATGGGTGAATCAGCCGGTTCAGAAACAAATATTTTTATATCCGGTTTCATACTTTTTAAGTATTTGGCAGTACCGGTAACTGTGCCTCCGGTTCCCTGGCACATGATAAAGGCATCAATTTCTCCCTGGGTCTGCTCCCAAATCTCTGGTCCGGTATTGTTTATATGAGCGTTTAGGTTGTCTTCCCGGTAAAACTGACCGATTTCAAATACCTGTCCTGGATACTGCTCTTTGATGCGGGTTACTTCTTCCAATACCAAATCAACGTCGGTTTCTGCCCCTGGAGTCAGTACTAATTCCGCACCATAGGCCTGAATAGTCTTTTTGCGCTCATCACTCATGCCTTCCGGCATTACAATTATCACCCGGTAGCCGCAGGCTGCGCCCACCATAGCGGTGGAAATGCCTGTATTACCGGTGGTTCCTTCCAATAGTATCATACCTGGTTTCAGTTCGCCTCGTTCCTCAGCCCGGCGGACAATTTCATAAGCCACGCGATCCTTTAGGCTTCCACTGGGATTGGGAAACTCTAATTTAACGCAGATCTCGGGTTGAACACCAGCAGACAGTTTCTTCAGGCTTACCATTGGAGTACGGCCAATGCACTCTAATACACTGTCATGAATCATTCGGTTGGCATCCCATCTTATCACCATATACCCTCCCTTAATACTTATAAAGTCCATTCCTTGCCGAAACGCAGTTCACAGCTTACCACGGCTTTTTCCATAACGGGTACTTCATCGAAAAAAGCCGGTTGGTTGCTGGCTTCTTTTTTCAAGAATTCTTCCATTAATTTAATGGCTTCCTGGCGATCCGCAGGTTTTCGCAAAGACAGCCTTCTAGCTTGTATGAACTCAGCTGCACCATTATTCAATCTAATTTCATAATCAGCCAGTTGTTCAAAGAAATTCTTCCACTTCAGCAGGTGGGGGTTCTTTTCCCAGCCGATATCGGGACAAACAAAATGACGACACACCGACTCCCTTAAGTTTTGCGGCAAACGACAACCTGCGCTGGCGCTGTGAAAGCGGCAGCGATAGCTGTCACCATCCGGCTGTTGGTTTATGGTAACTGAAGCATCCAAAACGGTTATACCATCCATTTGGAAAATTTCCTGTAAGAGCTCCGGCTGATGGTGTGCTAAATATACTAGATCAGTGGCGTAGAAAACCGGCGAGTAAAAACCGCAGCACCCTTTATTGTCCTGACGGGGACAACGAGCACAGAGGTCCACCTCGATATAGCTTCTTAAACCATTATTATGAAATACTAAGTTAACCTGTGTCTGCACTTTTAATACTCCCTATAATAATAGTCTTATTATAGGGTTTTTGGCGAATTAAAGGAAGCATATTTGACAAGCTGCTGCCATTCTTCGCACACCGTTTGCATTTTAAGGGTTTACCAGCTATTATTTAAGTTAGATTTCCAATATTTATACAGGTGATATATTGACAAGCAGAAAAAGATTAGGCATTATAGGAGGAACTTTTGACCCGGTTCATTATGGACATCTAGTGGCCGCACAGTATGCAGCCTATGGATTCCATTTGGACAGGGTTATTTTTATGCCCGCAGCTAAACCACCTCATAAGAATGCTGAAGGGGTACTGGATGCCAGGCACCGTGTGGCCATGGTGGAGCTGGCTATAGCTGACAATCCTGCCTTTGAAATGTCCACTCTTGAAGTGGAGCGTTCTGGGGTATCCTATACCATAGATACCATCGAGATTCTGCAGCAGACTTATCCCGGGGCAGAGATATATTTTATTATGGGTATGGATTCCATTTACATTCTGGACACCTGGAAAGATATAGAGCGGCTGGTTTTAATGTGCCGTTTTATTGTGGTGACCCGTCCGGCCTATGAGCTGAAGCGCAGTGATCCTGCTTTCCAAGCAGTGCCTCCTGAATTTTGGAGAAGGGTTGGTTTTTTAGAAATTCCGGCTATGGACATTTCCTCCACTGATCTGCGGACCAGAGTACGGCAGGGAAAACCCATTCGTTATTTATTACCGCCGGCGGTGGAGAATTATATTTATAATCACTCCCTCTATCAAGGAGTTTAAATCATGAATTACAGTGATGAAGAGATCACCAGAATAATACAAAAACGTCTTTCTGCTAACCGCTACCAGCACAGCCTGCGGGTGGCAGAGGTCGCTGGCCGCCTAGCTGAACAGCATCAGATGGATCCTGGACAAGCTTATACCACCGGATTGCTCCATGATTATGCCAAAGGTTTGTCCGGTCCAGAACTCCTGGATTTGGCTGAAGTCCACGGAATGATTGTTCACCCGGTGGATCGTTTAGTCCCAGATTTATTGCACGGCCCAGTGGGTGCTTATTTGGTAAGGCAAGAACTAGGTATAGAAGATGAGGATATGTTAGCTGCCATTGCTAATCACACTTTGGGAGCCTTGGAAATGAGTCCTTTGGAGGAAATTATTTTCCTGGCTGATATGATAGAGCCTGGCCGGGATTACCCTACGATGGAAAGGCTTAAATGCCTGACGGAACGCAGTCTTCAAGAAGGAATGCTGTATGGACTGGAGACAACCATCCGCTACTGTATTGACCAGGGGCGGATTATACATCCCCGTTCCGTAGAGGTGCGTAATCACTACCTACAAAAATGTACTTACCTAGATGGCTGTTGACCCAGGGGGACGCTTTTGGCGGATCCCTTATGTCCCTTAATTTATTGGTTAGGAGGGTTGTTGTTGACTCAAGAGGACAAACTGGCAAGATTAATCGCTGAGGCATGTTTGGATGAAAAAGCTTTGGATGTGGTGGTTTTGGATGTGCATGAGCTTACCGTTATTACCGATTATTTTGTAATTGCCAGTGGCCGAAATGTGATACAGGTCCGTTCCATTCTTGAACATGTGCAAGAAAAACTTCAGGACCAAGACATTTATCCCATTCGTAAGGAAGGATTGCAACAGGGTGTGTGGTCAGTTTTGGATTATAACTCAGTAATCCTGCATGTTTTCCGCCAGGAAGAACGGGAATACTACCAGTTGGAAAACCTGTGGGCTGATGCTCCCCGGCTGATGATAGAAAGCGGAGTCTAATCCAGCGTCAAGTGATGGGCTGCTGCTGGAACCCGACCAGTTTGCTGCCACTCCATTTGCAGCATAGCGGTTTTGAGATCAATACCGCCCGCAGCAGTGAACCCACCCCATCCGCTGCTGGATATAACGCGATGGCAGGGAATTATTAAACCCATGGGATTAGTCCTCATAACCTGGCCTACTGCCCGTGCCGCACCCGGCCGCCCCAGTTGCTGGGCTACCTGGCCATAGGTCATTACTTCTCCATAAGGAATACGGTAAACCAGCAGCAGAGTGTCGCGGGCGAAAGGTGTGCGATGAGAAAGATCTAGTTCTACGTCCCAATCGTTTATTATTTGTCCATAAAAATAATCGCGAAATTTATTGACGATGGGTACAGAGTGGTCATCCCAAGCAATGAACCGGGTATTGTACCCGGTCTTTTTTATGTGATGATGAAAGGTATTTAGGGGGGAGGGGGTGGGCAAAACCGTTGCGAACAAGGTCTTTTTTTCACTAAGGATAGCGGCCCATCCCCGGGGGGTGTAAAATATATACCAAGTCATCATTGGTACCTCATTAATTTAATGTTTTACAACAACATTCACCAATTTTCCTGGCACAATTATTATTTTCGCTATATTCTGAGCTTTTGTCAACTCCTTGATTTTGGGATTATCCAGGGCAATAGCCCGTAAGTCGTCTTCAGAGGCTTGTGCCGGGACCATAATGCGATCTCTGACTTTTCCGCTTATTTGCAGGACGATTTCAATTTCATCCTGAACCAGAGCCTCCGGGTCATAAACAGGCCAGGACTGCAGATGAATACTGGTTTGGTTGCCCATCATGGACCAGAGTTCCTCGGTGATATGGGGTGCAAAGGGACAGAGCAGGACCAGCAGGGTTTGAATGGCCTCCTTCAGTACACACAAATCCTGTTCTTCCTGGTCGCGATAGGCATTAATTGCATTGGTCAGCTCCATAATGGCACTGATAGCAGTGTTGAAGTTGAAGCGTTCTTCAATATCTTCGGAAACCTTTTTAATGGTAGCATGGGTCTTAAAACGCAGGGCTTTAGCAGCTGGGTCCAGTTCTTTATAATCGGCGGGCAAATTTACACTCTGCAGAGCTTCAATACTGTTAGTAACCAAACGCCACACCCGGTTCAAAAAGCGGTAGGCTCCTTCCACGCCTTGGTCGCTCCATTCCAGATCTCTTTCAGGAGGAGATGCAAATAGAATGAAAAGCCGGGCCGTATCGGCTCCATAAGCATTGATAATTTCTTCTGGACTTACTACATTGCCCCTGGATTTCGACATCTTGGCACCATCTTTTAATACCATGCCCTGAGTGAGCAAATTGGTAAAGGGTTCCTGCACACTGAGCATTTTAATATCATATAGGAATTTAGTGAAAAAGCGGGCATACATCAAGTGCAGTATAGCATGCTCCACTCCGCCAATGTACTGGTCAACGGCCATCCAATAATCGGTTGCCTCCCGGGTAAAAGGGAGCTCAGTTTCGTGGGGGCTGCAGTAACGGTCAAAATACCAGGAAGAGCAGACAAAAGTATCCATAGTATCTGTTTCCCGGCGGGCGTCCCCACCGCATACAGGGCAAGATGTTTTATAAAAATCCTCTGCATAGTTAAGCGGCGATTCGCCGGAGGGGCGAAACTCCACATCGGTGGGCAGTAATACCGGCAGGTCTTTTTCTGGCACCGGTACCGTACCGCACTGGGGGCAGTATATTATAGGGATGGGAGCTCCCCAGTAACGCTGCCGGGATATAAGCCAGTCACGCAGTCGAAAATTTACGGTTCCTTCTCCGATTCCATGTTCTTTCATGTAGGCAGTAATTTTAGCCTTACCTTCTTCCACACTAAGACCATCGAAAGAGCCCGAGTTCACCATCAGCCCGTCACCCGTATAGGCCTCTGCCAGCTGGCTGCCGTCTATAGGTGTATCCTCACCCTTAATAACTACTCGGATGGGAATATTATATTTACGGGCAAAATCAAAGTCCCTCTGGTCATGGGCGGGCACCGCCATAATGGCACCAGTACCGTAATCCATCAGCACATAGTTGGCTATCCAGATGGGTACTTTTTCACCATTCATGGGATTAATAGCATAAGCCCCGGTGAATACCCCTTCCTTTTCCGCTTCGGTAGAGGTGCGGGCCATTTCACTTAACAATTGCATGCGCTTGACGAATTCTTTCACTTGTTTTTCTTCAGGACGGCCAGCCACCAGTTTTTCCACCAAGGGATGTTCGGGAGCCAGTACCATGTAAGTGACCCCAAAAACCGTATCCGGGCGGGTAGTAAAGACGGTCAGCTTTTCATCTAATCCCTCAATCTCCATGGAAAACTGACACCCTTCACTGCGGCCGATCCAGTTCTTCTGCATGGTCTTGACTTTCTCAGGCCATCCGGGCAGCTTTTCCAGATCATCCAGTAGCCGCTGAGCGTAATCGGTAATTTTGAAAAACCACTGCTCCAGCTTTTTTTTCTCCACGGCCGTTTCGCAGCGTTCACAGGCACCTTCTACAACCTGCTCATTGGCCAGAACGGTCTGGCAGGATGGACACCAATTCACAGCGGCACTTTTTTTATAAGCCAGGCCGTGTTCATAAAGTTTTAAAAACATCCACTGGGTAAATTTGTAGTAATCAGGGCTGCAGGTAGCAATTTCCCGGGTCCAATCGTAGCTGATTCCCAGGGTTTTGAGCTGAGCCTTCATAGCAGCTATGTTGTCATAAGTCCATTCTGCCGGGTGCGCTCCATGTTTGAGAGCGGCATTTTCCGCCGGCAGACCGAAAGCATCCCAGCCCATAGGATGCAAAACATTATAACCATTCATGGTCTTAAATCTGGCAACCACATCGCCAATAGCATAATTGCGCACATGCCCCATATGCAAATTGCCAGAAGGGTAGGGAAACATCTCTAGAACGTAATACTTGGGGCGGGTTATATCTTCAGTTACTTCATAAAAATGGTTTTCTTCCCAATAAGCTTGCCATTTAGCTTCAATAGCCTTGAAGTCATAGTTATGCTCCATAACCGTCCTCCTTATATAATTATTGCCCAGAAATAGCAAAAACCCTCATCCCGATTAGGGACGAGAGTTGTGTTCCCGCGGTACCACCCTTATTGACAAATAAAATAATGGTGGAGCTAGAGGGATTCGAACCCTCGACCTCTTGAATGCCATTCAAGCGCGCTCCCAACTGCGCCATAGCCCCACATTTGTCCACTTTATTTGGGATAACGGTCTTTTCCGTTACAGGCTTGTCACCTGTAAAGCTTCCCGGCGAGTTCGACATCTACTGCCGCCTTACACCAGCCGGCGGCTCTCTGTCAGTTGTCCGTCTACTACTCCGGTTCATAGCTTTTCAATATAAAGTTGACATAGAGAATTATAGGATAGTTAGCGGGAGAAGTCAACAGAAAAAGCATCCCATATGCGTGGCCTGGTTTATCTGGCAAGCCAGCGCAAGTCAGGGGATGGTTTTTGGGTTTGCTTTTTATTAGCCTGAAGTTGTTACCAGTGCTATTTGGCGAAAACGAAAGTTTTCTAACCTGGGTGACGAAAGATATGGCCTAAAGGTAGCGGTAGATGGTTCGCACCGATACTCCCAGAATTTCAGCGGCTTTAGTTACTTGATTATCACAATCATTAAGAATGGTTCGAATTATTTTGCGCTGTATTCGGGTAAGAGCATCTTTAAGGGTTTCATTGGGACGGAGAGTGCATTCCTCCAATTTTGTTGGTTCTTCACAGAATACAAAATGTTCGGGAGACATCCAGCGTTCATTACCGTTAAGGACTACCGCCTGTTTCACTACATTCTCCAGTTCTCTTATATTGCCAGGCCAGTGATAGCTTAACAGTTTGCGGGCGATTTCCGGGTTCAGCAGTGGTACATTTTCTGTATTTGAGTAACGACTGATAAAGTAATGGGTTAGGGGAATAATGTCCTCGGGTCTTTCCCGTAAAGGGGGCAGTTCCAGATTTATTACATTCAGCCTGTAGAATAAATCAGCCCGAAATTCCCCGCGCTCCACCATAGATTTAAGAGGCTGATTGCTGGCTGCAATAATACGGACATCCACTTGTATGGGCCGATTTCCTCCTACTCGCTGAAACTCACCTTCCTGTAAGGCCAGTAATAGCTTACCTTGAGCTGAAGGGCTTAAAATGGAGAGCTCATCTAAAAACAAGGTACCTTTGTCAGCCATTTCCATTTGGCCCTTTTTTTGCTGAGTAGCGCCGGTAAAAGCACCTTTTTCATAGCCAAACAATTCACTTTCGATTAGGTGTTCAGGCAGTGCAGCACAATTCAGCCATATAAAGGGAGCGTTTTTTCGGTTGCTGTACTCGTGAATAGCCTTGGCCAGCAAACTTTTACCGGTACCGGTCTCTCCATAGATCATTATGGTATGTTCGCTTTTGGCTATTTTTTTCAACATAGTCTCGATTTTACGCATTTTGGGGTTATTACTGCACAGTATATTGTTAGGGGGATTCCGTTTTATCAAAGCTCGCAGACTTCTATTTTCTTCAACCAAATTCCATACTTTTAGTGCCCGGTTCACCGAAACACGTAATTCATCTATTTCAAATGGCTTGGTAAGGTAGTCGAAGGCTCCGTGGCGCATGGCTTCCACAGCTGTTTTAATGGTAGCAAAAGCCGTTAACATTATAATGATCGCATCGAGATCCTGAGCCTTTATCCGTCTCAAAACCTCCAGTCCATCGATTTTAGGCATTCGTATGTCCATGATGGTAATGGCAACCCGGTGGTTAGCAATATAATTCAAGGCCTTATACCCATTATCTACGGTCACTACATCCAGGTCTTCTTCGCGCAACACTTTATCCAGGAGCAGCCGAATATTTTCCTCATCATCTACAACCAGTATCAGAGGTTTATTGCGCTGGTTAGCCACCTTTTTCCCCCCTTTCTCTAATGGGCAATCTTATGATAAAAGTTGCACCTTGTCCCGGTTCACTTTTAACCTCTACATATCCGTAATGTTGGTTGACAATACTGTGAACAAGGGCTAAGCCAAGACCATTTCCCTCCAGCTTTGTGGTAAAAAAGGGATTAAATATGCGCTCAATCTTATCGGGATCGATTCCGGAACCAGTATCAGTTACTCGAATCTGGACCCAGTCTCCTTGCCTGGAAGTATCCACATAAATATAACCGCTTTCGTCCAACGCCTGGTAGGCGTTGTATAATAGATTCATCATTACCTGCTTGAGCCGTTCTGCTTCACCCCAGATCAAAGGCAGATCTGGTTCTAGCTGCACTTTTACATAAGCCTGGGGCAAGTATTTTTCCATATTAAAAGCCTCCACAGATTGCATCACCACATCATTAATCTGCAGAACATAATAAGGAATTGAGTTGGGATTACGGGCAGTATTAAGCAGTTCTTGACTGAGCCGGCTCAAACGGTCTACTTCTTTAATAATGATTTCCAGGTATTCCTGA
>DLUN01000171.1:1118-1349 GCA_003444615.1 Syntrophomonas sp. | reverse complement strand
CAGTCTTTCCTGTCTCTGTACCAGCCTTTGCATCCGGCGAGTTTCCGTTACATCTTCCAGCAGCATTACTATGCCAATATGGTTTCCTTCCTTGTCACGCAAAACAGAAACATGAGGATTAAGAAGAACTTTGTTCCCATTACGCAAAGTAAAACTCAAATCCTGACCGCAGAATGTTTTGCCAGTTTTTAATACATGGTTGAATCTGCTTTGCAGGCGGCTTTCTTCCTC
>DLUN01000171.1:0-868 GCA_003444615.1 Syntrophomonas sp. | reverse complement strand
GTGGCAATGCTGTCCATCATTTGTTCATCATCTAGAGGAAATTGGACATTGCGTAACAGAATTTTGTTGTTTTCAGATGTGGTTATATGGTCCCTCATAAATAACTCCCCTTCAGGTAAAGAGCCCCCGGTTACAGAGTCTAATATTACATTAATAACCTATGAAGTTAAAAATTAACATTATTACTTTATTATAATGGTTGTTAAGGTGATTGGCATTTGGAAACAGTATCTGACAGCATTATCAAAGCTGGGAGTTCTATAGGATTGTGGTGAGTACAGCAGGGCAGGAGTCATTCTTTTTGGATATGGAACGTTTCCTGCCTGCTGTGTTCCTGCATTTATACATTACCTACCTTTAAACTGGGGCTTGCGGTTTTCCATGAAAGCCTGTGCCCCTTCCTTTATGTCAGAACTCTGCAGGCATTTAACATTTTCCTCCACTGTAATGACTTCGAATTGTTTATCCAGCAAAGTCATGCTCTGGACAATGCTGGCTTTGGCTGCTTTTACAGCCAGGGGAGCATTGTTGACTATTGATTTAGCGGTTTTAAGGGCTTTCTCCAGGAGTTCTTCCTGACTGAATACCTGATTTACTATACCCATGGTACAGGCCTGCTGGGCGGTGTACATCCTGCCGGTCAGGATCATTTCCATAGCCCGGTGTTTACCTACCTGGCGGGGAAGGCGGATAGTGCCTCCGGCAGCAGGTATCAGACCTATCTTCACCTCGGGAGTGCCAAACATAGCCTTATCCGAGGCATATACTATATCGCAGGCCAGAACCATTTCACATCCGCCGCCGGCTGCATAGCCGTCTACCACCGCGATTACTGGCTTGGGACAGTACCTGTCTCTTATACACATCT
>DLUN01000030.1:7631-10807 GCA_003444615.1 Syntrophomonas sp. | reverse complement strand
GCTTGCTTTCATCCAGTTTGTGAATGAGTTTGGCCATTAAAAAAACTTCCCCCCGGGTAGGCTTTTCCACCCCTGCCAGAAGATTGAGCAAAGTAGACTTTCCTGAACCAGAGGTTCCCAGTATGCAGCAGATTTCGCGAGGCTTAATAGCCAAAGAGATGCTGTCTAAAGCGATTACCTTTTCATCGCCAACTCGATATACTTTGCGCAAGTTGCTAATTTGTACCGCATAATCCATAAAAGCGCACTTCCTCAAATTGCCAGTCATGCCGGCCACGATGAATGAAAACATTGCTTGTCGGCTAACGCTCCTGCAAAGCCGCGGTTAGCATCGACATAGTGATTACTTCGTCGCTGTCGCTCCTCGCAGATACATAAAGACTGGTTAAAGACTATTCACATTAATTACGTTTTAATGGTAAAATCCTTTCGTTTCCTTTGCCAATATTTCCATTATATAAACAAAAAACCTGACTGCATATGCGCCACAGCCAGGTTTTTGATGGAAACGGTTGGGAAATATCAAGTCATATTAAAAATACCTAGAGTCGAAGCCTCTTTATATTCCTTAATAAAGACGTCGTATAAACTAATGTTCAAAGTATTGCACAGTGCAGCTGAATAAAACAACATTTTACCCAACTCACTGCAGATAATTTCCTCGCAGTGGGGGCAGAGTTCTCCCCGTAAATGACTATCCAAAAACTTACGGAGTTCATCAAATGACTCCACATGCTCTGGGATTTGCACCTTTTCGGCTTGGATTGATAAGCATCCGCAATTAGTAATTGATTTAGCCACAGCTCTATTTACCCGGCTGCTAGCTTCAGATAGTTTGGAGAGAATATCTAGGATACTGCGATGGCGAATCAGCAGATCACCTACAACATTCTGAAATTCATCACAAATCAAGTCCTTCATGTGGAAGACTTGCCCCCCTCATTTGGTGATCTAACTCATTATAGCCCTGCTGGAAAGGTACTGTCAATTAACGCGGGGTTATAAGAGTACGATCAAACCAGCAATATTAGGAAAATTATGCTTACCAAGTATAATTATACATTCCAAATAGAAAACTAAAGATGGAGGTGTATAAATTGTATGACCACCTGAAAATATCAAAAACCATTATAGTGCTAGCTATTATTTGCTCAGCTTGGCTAACTTATGTTTCCCACTTATTTCTTTCCGCTCATAAACCTCAATTGGTCATGATTGCCCTGTCCTCTCTAGTAATATCTTATGCAGTTATGGAATGGATAAACAAATTAATTAAAAGGGGTCTAGACCGATTTAATAACTATGTGGACTCCATTTCCATGGAGGTGCTAATCGGCAGTATTTCAGGCTTGCTATTAGGTATTCTCACCGGGGTATTGAGCAGTTATCCATTATCTATGATTAGGGGGATTGGGGTATATTTAACCCTGTTGTTTTATGGCTTCAGTGTTTATATGGGACTAAAAGTGGGCAGTCGGCGAGGAGTAGAGTTCCTGCGTCTTATGCCCGGGGTTAGCAAAAGATTGGATGTCAAAGCACCTATCAAGCGATTGGCTCCCAAAGTTGTTGATACCAGTGCCATTATCGATGGCCGTATCTATGATGTGTGTTTGAGCAACTTTTTAGAAGGCTGTCTGATTGTGCCCACCTTTGTCATTGAAGAACTGCAGCATATAGCTGATTCATCTGATAATATTCGCCGGAACAAGGGAAGGCGGGGCTTGGAACTGCTGTCCAAAATGCAAAAACACTCCAGTATAAAAATTGATATAATGGATGTGACTGATCCAGCCATTCTTGAGGAACGGGAAGTGGATGCTAAACTAATTCGTCTTTGCAAGCAGTTACAGGCCAGTATTATTACCAACGACTATAACCTTAACAAAGTTGCGGAACTACAGGGCATAACCGTATTAAACATCAATGAGTTGACCAATGCTGTAAAAATGATTGTTTACCCTGGTGAGACCATGCATGTTACGGTGATTAAAGAAGGCAAGGAAAACGGCCAAGGTGTTGGTTATTTAGAAGATGGGACCATGGTGGTAGTGGAAGATGCTCAGCATCAGATCGGACGGGATCTGGAAGTTATGGTTACCAGTGTTTTTCAAACTGCTGCCGGCAGAATGATTTTCACCCGCAAAGTTAAGGAAGAAGCCCACTATAATAATGAGCACAGCTTGCATGACGTATCAGAGGTGAATATGTATGGATGACAACCTTCGGGTTGTTGTCGCGGCTGCTGGAACCGGCAGCCGCATGGGGAGTCCAATCAATAAACAGTACCTGCTTTTAGGCGGCCGGCCTGTCTTGACCTATTCCCTGGATATATTTGAACAGTATGATGCCGTAGATGAAGTCATCATTGTGGCTAAGTCCACGGAAGTCCAGTTCTGCCAGCAGGAAATAGTTAAAAAGTACGGATATGGCAAGGTATCCCGAGTAGTAGCCGGAGGTTCAGAGCGGCAGGATTCGGTGTGGGCTGGCTTAACTCACCTGGACGATAAAACTGCTTATGTGGCTGTGCATGATGGTGCACGGCCGCTTTTGTCGCTGCAACTGCTGGACTCATTGTATAAGGAGGCCCGGCAGTGGGGAGCAGCTATTCCCGGGGTATTAGTCCGGGATACTATAAAGATGATAGACCGGGACCGCTTTGTCAGTCATACCCTGGACCGCACCAGTGTTATAGCTGTCCAGACTCCGCAGATATTTCGGTTTCATGAACTGAAAAAAGCCTATCAGGAAGCCAGCTCTGAAAATTACCGGGCCACTGACGATGCTTCCCTCTTCGAAAAATACATAGGCCGGGTCAAGGTGGTAACTGGTCAAAACGATAATTTGAAAATAACCACACCTGAGGATATAATCATTGCCGAAGGTCTTCTGAAAGCTCGTCAGCACAGTAAAGGGGAATGAGGAATATGCGCATCGGTATAGGATATGATGTTCACCGCCTCCAGTCAGGCCGGAAGCTTGTTTTGGGAGGGGTCATAATACCTCACCCCACCGGCTTGTTAGGGCATTCAGATGCCGATGTTTTATCCCATGCGGTGGGCGATGCTCTCTTGGGGGCTGCTGCTCTAGGTGATCTGGGACAACATTTCCCTGATAATGATGAACGGTTCAAAGATGCCAATAGCCTCGATTTACTGGCCTCCATAAGTGCTCTTCTG
>DLUN01000030.1:2644-7446 GCA_003444615.1 Syntrophomonas sp. | reverse complement strand
ACTGAGAAACTGGGCTTTGAAGGCCGTCAGGAAGGTATCTCTGCCCAAGCCATCGTATTAATAGAGGAGAACGCTGACTAACAGATTAGGGTATTTTCCTTTTTACTATAGACCCCATATAGACCCTAATATCCAACTTCTCAAAACAGGAGGTAACCATGAACAAAGTACGAGTGAGATTTGCCCCCAGCCCTACCGGTCCCCTCCATATTGGCGGGGCGCGTTCCGCATTATTTAATTATCTTTTTGCCGTTAACCAGAAAGGCCAACTGGTCTTGCGCGTAGAGGACACCGATTTGGAACGTTCCAAGCCCGAATATGAGGAGGAAATCATAACTTCTCTGCGCTGGTTGGGGCTGAATTGGGATGAAGGTGTTGACAAAGGCGGGCCCCACTCTCCTTATCGTCAAACGGAAAGATTATCAATATATCAGGAATATGCTCAGGATTTGCTGGACAAGGACTGGGCTTATCCCTGCTTTTGTACAGAAGAAGAATTACAAGAGGAGCGAGCCGCTTTAATGGCCCAGGGAGAAATGCCCCGTTACTCGGGAAAGTGCCGTTCCCTTACGGAAGAAGAAAGACAAGCCCATCTGGACCAGGGCCGCAAACCTGCTCTTCGTTTCAAGGTGCCGGAAAATCAAGTTTATGTAGTACATGATTTAGTACGGGGGCAGGTCACTTTCGACAGTGATAATATCGGTGACTTTATAATAATGAAATCCGACGGTATCCCTACCTATAATTTCGCGGTAGTAATAGATGATGCTTTAATGGGCATCACCCATGTCATAAGAGCTGAAGAGCACCTGGCCAATACGCCCCGCCAGCTCATGATTTATGAAGCTTTGCGGTTTAAGCGTCCCGAATTTGCCCATATATCTCTTATTCTGGGAGAAGACCGGCAAAAGATGAGCAAGCGCCACGGATCCACCTCCCTGATGGAGTATAGAGAGCTAGGTTATTTGCCGGAAGCTTTATTTAACTTTTTAGCTCTGCTAGGCTGGTCTCCGGAAGGAGAAGAAGAAATACTGGAAAAACAGCAGATAGTGGGTAGTTTTACCCTGGAAAGGGTTTCTCGTAGTCCGGCAGTATTTGATTTAGAAAAGCTTAATTGGATGAACCAGCAATACCTGAAAAAACTGGATCCCCAAGAGCTGGATAAAAGATTGCAGCCTTTCATTGGCGCAACCACTTATTCTGAACAGGTAGCCGGATTGTCGTCAGAGCAGAGGAGCTGGCTGATGGAAGCAGTCCGGGAGCGCATGGTATGCTTAAAGGACATAGAACATTTATTGCCCCTCTTTTTTGCTGAGCCATCTATAGAAGAAGAAGCCCAACAAGTTCTACGTCAGCCGGGAGTAAAAGAGGTATTGCAGACCCTTGACCATAAACTGCCTGACGAAGAGAATCCTGAAGCCTATCGCCAGTGTCTCAAGGCGGTGGTCAAGGAATTAAAACTGAAGGCCAAAGATGTGTTTATGCCAGCACGCTGTGCTCTAACCGGACAGGTGCATGGCCCGGATCTGAATATGATTATGGCCGTATGGGGGAAAAAGGAAACCTCCCGGCGCCTGCAAAAAGCCATAGAGAGGTTGGATGACTAAACAAGACTGCTCTTTTTGGTTCCTTCCCTTGTTTGGGGAGCTGAATACGTAGGGGACGATGCCCACATGGTCCCATTTTAAGGTTTTATTAACCGGATTTTACCTGCCCGCTGAGGTTGACATCCCCCAGCCGGGCACATATAATGCAAATAATCAAATAAAGTTAATGCTAGGAACGGGAGGAGTAAGCGTCTATCGCTGCCAGAGAGGAGAGGGCCACCGGCTGCAAGCCCTTTCTCAGAAAGAAGTCGCTGAAATGCACCCGGGAGCAGGTATGCCGAAACACAGTAGGCATATCCGGTGAGAAACCGTTATCATTTACGAGGGGAGCTGTTCCTTAATTATTTGAATGATATGAGCAGCTCAACAAGAGTGGAACCACGGAAGATTAACCTTTCGTCTCTTATGCAGACGAAAGGTTTTTTTGTCACTAAGATGAGGCAAGGAGTCAAGGTTTGAGGAGGTTGACCCCATGTTTAAGACCTTAAAAGAAGAGATCCAGGTCATATTTGAAAGAGATCCAGCCGCGCGCAGTGTGTGGGAAGTTATATTTTGCTATCCAGGTTTCCATGCCATTATTAACCATCGCATTGCTCACTGGTTCTATAAGCGCCGCATGTTTTTCATAGCCCGGCTGATTTCTCACTTGAGCCGGTTTTTCACCGGGATAGAAATTCATCCCGGGGCCAAAATTGGCAGGAATTTTTTTATTGATCACGGAATGGGTGTAGTAATCGGTGAGACCACTGAGATTGGTGACAACGTTACCATCTATCAAGGAGTAACTTTAGGGGGAACCGGCAAGGAAAAAGGTAAGCGTCACCCTACCATTGGCAATAATGTAGTGATCAGTGCCGGAGCCAAACTACTAGGTTCCTTTTACGTTGGCGATAATGTAAAAATAGGTGGGGGATCGGTAGTATTAAAAAGCGTCCCTCCAGGGTGCACGGTGGTTGGTGTGCCCGGCCGGATAGTGGTTCGCGATGGCGCCAAAGTGGTAGATGGTAAAATGGAAGTGGATCTGGAGCATCACTTGCTGCCTGATCCCATCGCGGATACTCTCGTCGCTATGCAAAACCGGATAGATGAATTGGAACGCCGGTTAGAAGAGTATATTAGAGAGGAGAATGAGGATGCGTCTTTACAATACGGCCAGCGGAAGAAAAGAAGAGCTGGTGCCGTTGAGACCGCATGAGATCAGTATGTACGTTTGTGGACCCACCACGTATAACCTGATTCATTT
Source organism: Syntrophomonas sp. (assembly GCA_003444615.1). Taxonomy (GTDB): domain Bacteria; phylum Bacillota; class Syntrophomonadia; order Syntrophomonadales; family Syntrophomonadaceae; genus DTU018. Next base: position 4,596 of record DLUN01000030.1, on the reverse strand, counting down.
GGGCAATGCCCGTCCCCTGGTAGTATTTGATACGGTACGCCGCTATTTAGAGTACCGGGGTTTTAAGGTCAATTATATTCAGAATTTTACTGATGTAGACGATAAGATAATAAATAAAGCCCAAGAAGAAGGAATAGACCCCCTTCAACTAGCCCAACACTATATTGATGAATACTATGCAGATGCCCAGGCTTTAGGGATCAGACCAGCCCAAAAGCATCCGCGAGTCAGCCAGCATATTCCTGAGATAGTGGAGGCTATTGCCGGCTTAATCAGTAAAGGATATGCTTATGAATCGGAAGGTGACGTTTTCTTCCGGGTGCGGGCTTTTCCTGACTATGGAAAACTATCGGGAAGATCAGTGGATGAAATGCAAGCTGGTGCCCGGGTAGATATCAATGAGCTGAAAGAGGACCCCATGGATTTTGCCCTTTGGAAAGCCGCCAAACCCGGGGAACCTGCCTGGGATAGTCCCTGGGGAAAAGGAAGGCCCGGTTGGCATATTGAATGCTCTGTTATGTCTACCAATCATTTAGGTGAAACCATTGATATTCATGGCGGAGGTAGTGATCTTATCTTTCCGCACCATGAAAACGAGATAGCTCAAGCGGAAGCTTTAACCGGCAAACCCTTTGTTAATTACTGGATGCACAATGGTTTTATTACTGTCAATCAGGAGAAAATGTCCAAATCCCTGGGCAACTTTTTCCTTTTGCGGGACATATTGAGCAAGTATCCTCCTGATGTAGTGCGCTATTATTTAATCGCCACCCATTATCGCAGTCCTTTGGACTTCGACGATGGAAAACTGGAAGAAGCCCGTAAAGCACTGAACCGCTTAAAGACTACTCGTACCCTGTTAGAAGAATATGTAGACCCTACTGTACCAACATTGGAAGAGGTACCCGAAGAGTGCAGCCAGTTTTGGTCCAAACTAACTGAGATAAAGGATAGTTATATCGAAGCCATGGACGATGATTTTAACACGGCGCGGGCTATTGGTCATCTGTTTGAAATGGCTCATGAAATAAATGCCTATCTAGCTCAGGCAGATCGGCAGAATGTGGCCGATCAAACCGTGGCCAAACGAGCTCAGGCTCTCTATTTGGAGTTAGGAGATCTGTTAGGCATTTTCATGGAAAAGTCAGCTGATGATCAGGAAGAGATGGTAGATAAGGTACTGGGTGTGGTGGCCAGACTGCGCCAAACGGCTCGCCATAATAAGAACTATGAACTAGCCGATACCCTGCGTGACTTTTTGCGGTCCGAGGGTGTTACGGTGGAAGACTTGGAAGGGGGAAGTCGCTTTCGCTACGAAACCCTTCCGGAATTAGATCATTTAGTCTCTTATTTATTGTCAGTACGTTCATCCTTAAAAGCCAGCCGCAATTACGAGTTAGCTGATCAGATCCGGGACCAGCTAACCCAGGCAGGAATTGTGGTGGAAGATACCCGGGAAGGAGTTCGCTGGAAGCTTGCTGAATCATGAACAATTGGATGAGAACACCCTTAAAGAGTACTCAGCAGTGGTTTTAGCCTACATCGGTGATGCTGTTTTTGAACTGTTGGTACGCACTCATGTGGTGGCAGCCGGCAATCGGCGTGTAAAGGATATTCACCACGATACTGTTGAACTGGTTCGAGCTCAGAGTCAAGCCAGAGCCATAAGGCTGCTCTTCGACCAGCTTAGTGCTCAGGAACAGGATATTGTGCGCCGGGGCCGTAATGCTAAAACCATAGCTCCCCGGCATGCGGATCCGGCTGATTACCAAATGAGCACTGGATTCGAGGCATTACTGGGCTATTTGTACTTAAAGGGTGATCACCAGAGACTGCTGGAACTGGTTAACCAGGCACTGGGATTTAGCGGCAATTAACCTTAAAGATTCCTTGGTTTAAGGAAAAGGAGGAAAAGGCATGATAATAATAAAGCCCCGGGTTATGGTCCCCAG
>DLUN01000030.1:0-2489 GCA_003444615.1 Syntrophomonas sp. | reverse complement strand
CATGAGTCAGTTATAGAACATGAAAAAGTAACGGTGCTCTTTGTAGTGGACCGGGGAGTATCCCATGAAATTGTGCGCCATCGCATTGCCTCATATAGTCAGGAATCCACCCGTTACTGCAATTACAGCCAGGATAAGTTCGGACGGGAAATAACCCTCATCGAACCTTATTTCCTGAAAGATCGGCCAAGTTATTCCTTATGGAAACAGGCGTGTCAGACTGCCGAAGAATGTTACATAAAGATGCTGGATGAGGGCTGTTCTCCCCAAGAAGCCCGCTCGGTGCTGCCCAACAGCTTAAAGACCGAATTAGCAGCTACTTTCAATATGCGCGAGTGGCGCCACTTTTTCCTCTTGCGCTGTGCTGCTCCGGCACATCCCCAGATGCGTCAGGTTGCCATACCGTTGTTGCACCTGTTTCAGGAAAAATTCCCTGTACTATTTAACGATATCCCCTATGATGAAAGTTTCCCCCAGGAACACTACGCTGAGATTATTATCAGTGACGATCAGTTTCGCCCTGAGCAATGACAAACTGAAGAACAGACAATTATGAATCAAAACATTGCTGGTCGGCTAATACTCCTGCAAAGCCGTGGTTAGCGTCAACATAGAGATTGCCACGCGCTACGCGCTCGCAACATTAATAGTGAGCGATAGCGAACATCAGGCGTCCCCGGAGGGGACAGTGCCGGAACTGCCCATGACACATGAGGAAGCATTTTCACTCCGCAACCATCAACAGATGGCGGTAAGTTAGTCAGTCCAAACGGGCAGAATATTATAAATAAAACTTAAAGCAGGTATGGACAATGAGAGAAATATTAGGCGGTATAAATAGTGTAACCGAAGCCTTACGCGGTCAAAGAAAGTTCCATAAAATATATGTGGAGCAAGAAAGGCATAATCCTCGTATTGAAGAGATACTGGTGCTGGCCCAAAAAAAGTCGGTTCCCATTAAGACCAGCAGCCGTAAAGATTTAGAGCGTTTGTATCCCCAGGCTCCTCACCAGGGAGTAGTGGCTGAAGTAGAACCCTATGTATACACTGAACTCGATGACATTGTAGCCAAGGCTTCCTCTGAAGAAGGCTCTATATTGCTGGTTTTGGATGGGATCGAGAATCCCCAGAATTTAGGTTCAATAATCCGCACGGCTGAATGTGCAGGAGTAAAGGGAATAATTCTGCCCCGCCATCGTTCTGTGGGGGTTACACCCGCTGTGGTCAGAGCATCAGCAGGAGCCACCGAACATACGGCGGTAGTGCAGGAGACCAATCTGGTAAACACCTTAAAAACTTTCAAAAAGGCCGGTTTTTGGGTAATAGGGGCTGATATGACCGGAAAACAAGAATATTTCCATACCCAGATGCCTTACCCAGCCGTTTTGGTAATCGGCTCAGAAGGCCGGGGAATAAGACGCCTGGTCAGGGAGAACTGTGATTTACTGGTGCGCATACCTATGTTTGGACAAGTAAACTCCTTAAATGCCTCAATATCAGCGGCTTTGCTAATTTATGAACTGGTTCGCCAGAAGAAAAATGTGGAAAAACTAGCAGACAACGGCTAGGCAAGCTTGACGAGATCCCCCCCAGTGTATATAATTAGGTATACGCCTGCAGTTAGCTGCATTTCCCAAATAAAATCATATCGATGGAGGCGACGGAATGTACAGTTCTATCGCTGCAAAGATTTATACTACGTATACAGAAATGACTGACGAAGAGATCGTAGAATTAGCTCAACAAGGGGAACAATCGGCAGTTGAGTATTTAGTTGATAAATATCGCAACTTTGTCAGAGCCAAAGCCAGATCTTATTTTCTCATTGGAGCAGACAAGGAAGATATTATTCAGGAAGGGATGATTGGCCTTTTTAAGGCTATCCGCGATTATAGGACGGACAAGCTCACTTCCTTTAGGGCTTTTGCAGAATTGTGCATTACCCGACAAATAATTACTGCTATTAAGACGGCTACCCGTCAGAAGCATATACCCTTGAATTCTTACATATCCTTGAACAAACCCATATATGATGAAGAATCAGATCGAACCTTGATGGATATACTGTCCACCACCAAAATTACCAACCCGGAGGAGATTATCATCAGCCGGGAGGAATTCATATTTATTGAGAGAAAAATGGGAGAGATTCTCAGCTCTCTAGAGTGGAAGGTCCTCATGGCCTATCTGGAAGGTAAATCTTATCAAGAAATAGCCGTGGAATTAAAACGCCACGTTAAATCCATCGACAATGCCCTGCAAAGGGTGAAGCGAAAACTAGAAAAATATTTAGAAGACCGTAATGAACTGTAAGCCTTATACATAAAGAACCCAGCGATAAAGCGTCTTCCCAAAGCAGAAGACGCTTGTTTACTGCCATTGGGTTCCAGTATAGAATCTATTGACTTTGATATAACCAGAAGTTAAAATAGTATTTGCTTGAGCCGAGCTAGCTCAATGGTAGAGCAGCTGATTTGTAATCAGCAGGT
>DLUN01000033.1:15382-17543 GCA_003444615.1 Syntrophomonas sp. | reverse complement strand
AGATGTGTATAAGAGACAGGTCCTGTTCCCTTTTATAACAACTCCAACCTATTGGATAAACATCAGATCAGGTACCCATTTTTAATTTAGGATATATCAATTCCCACCATTTTCATTAAGTAGCGGGCATTCGATGTGTTGCAGCGGCCGGGGCGCAGTTTATAATCAAACTCAATACCGCCTTTCACATACTGCTCCTGAAAATGATAGTTTTTGAAGGTAGCCCCTAGCTCTTTCTCCAGATCACACAGTTCAAAATCGTGGGTGGATATCAGGCCTATGGCACCATTTTGGCTTAGCTGTCTCAAGACAACCTGAGCACCGGTAATCCGGTCCAGGGAATTAGTCCCTCTGAATATCTCATCTATTAAATAAATCATGGGTTCGCCCCGGCAGGAATGCTCCAGGATCATGTTTATCCGTTTCAACTCTGCATAGAAAGTAGAAACTCCTTCGATGAGATCATCTTGTATTTCCATGGATGTATAAATATCCATAAGAGAGCAGGTAAACCTCTCAGCACATACCGGGGCTCCAGCATAAGCCAGTACCAGGTTGATGCCAATGGAGCGCAGCCAGGTGCTTTTTCCTGACATATTGGAACCGGTTACAATGCAGGAGTAATTATCTATATCTATATCGTTATGAACGCATTTTTCCGGATGCAGCAGGGGATGCCCCAAGCCACGAGCGGTTATTCTCTGACCCTGATCTTGGATTTCAGGGTAAGCCCAATCCGGATGAATATGAGCAATGACCGCCAGACTGCACAAGGCCTCCATAGTTCCGATGATGTCCAGCCATCTCCCTACCCTATTACCGTAGCGGGATTTCCAAGCCGCCAGTCTAACAAAGCATTGCATATCCCACAAAAGGCCTACGTTAATAATTAAATAAAACATTGAGCGGTTCATATCTATGGATCCGGATATTCTTTCTAATTGCTGCATAGCCTTCGAAGCCGATTCACTTTTCTCAAAAAGTTCCGCTTGCAGGGAGGACAGGTAAGTGGTTTCCCAGGGCTCCTGTTCAATTAGTTCCAGCATATTCCTATAGGACTGCAGGCTTTTCTGGAAGGAATAAACCCTATGCAGAGGTGCCCCCACTGATTTATAGGTAAATAGTACAATGAGCCCCTGTAGCAATAAAAGGATCACTGGAATTTGCAGGGATATTACTTGCCCAAAGTACAGTGCCCAAGAGGCAGCAGTTAATATAGGCAGCCAGCGGATGACTTTTATAAGCTTACCTAAATTCGGTCTTTCCCCAGCATAAGCTACCAACTTCTCTGGGTTGCGGCCTGCTTCGGGAGTTATTAAGCCCCGGCATTCCAAGCCCTGGCAAAAATCCAGCCGGCCCGCCAATTCTTTAACAGCTCTTTGGCGGGCTAAAATGGCATCAATGTCCCGGGGAGGATGGGCTAAGAGCTGCTGGAGCTGCTGGCGACCTAAATAAGTCTGAGCTATAGATAACCACTGGAAAAGCGACTTCGGTCCGAAAATGTTCAAGTCATTGCTATAGGGGTGATCAAAATCAGCGAACTCCAGGCCTTGATCAGTAAACTGGACCCAGTCTCCGTTGAGGCGGTCCAAATAGTCTTGGTTAATCTTCGCCATCCTTCCAGCCGTATTCAGGCGGTCCTCCACCTGGCGGTGCTTGTATATCAGATAGATAAAGACCAGCAAAAAAGGTAGGCCTGTATAAACCGCCTGCCGAATGGTACCTGTATAACCTGCCATAGCTGCCGCAGCGATTCCGGCTATAACCACCACCAGCCGCAGATTGCTGATTAAATCAAAACTGCGCTTCTGGCGCCTTTCCAACTGTTTGTATCGTTCAAGTCTTTGCGATAATAGTCGTTGAGCTGACATATGCTCTCCTCAGGTGTGATAGCAGTCTCCCGTAAAAAAACAGAGTCACGTTATCCCCATATAGCAAAGTAACCGATAACCAATAACCCTAAGCCGATGCGATACCAGCCAAATGCCTTAAAGTCATTGTTTTTAATATATCCCAACAGGAATTTGATAGCCAATATAGACACTATAAAAGCTACTACCATGCCGGTTAACAAAATGGCTATTTCCAGGTTGGTAAAACTAAAGCCGAACTTAGCCAGCTTTAAGGCACTAGCTCCAAACATGACCGGAATGGATAGAAA
>DLUN01000033.1:14438-15217 GCA_003444615.1 Syntrophomonas sp. | reverse complement strand
GTTCCCGGAATCAATGATAGGACTTGGAACACACCGATTAAAAAAGCAGTTTTATAGGTTAAATCCTTTATGTCATTGATACGGCTGGGACGACCCTGGTTGCGGTTTTCTATTACGATAAACAGGACTCCATACAAAATAAGCATAACGGCAACCGTTTGATAATTATAGAAATTATCATTCAGCCAGTCGTCAAACAAAAGTCCTAGTACTGCCGCCGGGAGCACACCCACGATTACTTTATACCAAATGGCCATGGTCTCTTGCTTCTCCGTCGCTGACTTCTGCGGCGAAAAAGGGTTAAGTTTATGAAAATATAGGATGACCACCGCCATGATAGCGCCTAATTGTATAACTACAAAAAACATTTCCTTAAAAAGTGGAGATGCGTTCAATTGTATAAATTGCTCAACCAAAATCATATGACCGGTGCTGCTGATAGGCAGCCATTCCGTAATACCTTCTACGATGCCCAGAACAATTGCTTTTAAGAGTTCTGTAACTAGCACTGAGTTTATTCCTCCACATACTTATTCCTTGCCGGAACTCCAGCCATGGGGCTATTGTTCATAACAGCAGTAGTATATCATATTATCCTCCGGCCAGGAAAACAACAGCCTAAGACGGGATGAAAAATTATCTACGGTAGGTGCGGCTTTTACGGGTTTTGTTGAGGTCGATTACCGCCAGGGTGCCTTTAGGCTTCAGGGAGCGGGTGTATCCTTCTATACTTATATCAGCACCGGAAACAGCATGGGTCAAGACACTGCGGGATCCTA
>DLUN01000033.1:0-14128 GCA_003444615.1 Syntrophomonas sp. | reverse complement strand
TAATCCCTGTAACCTGGAGGATAGGGGTGATCGGGCAGGTGCTTGCCAGTAGTTATAGCCAGGTACTGACCCTCACCAGGTAAATAGGTGTACCAGGAATAGGTATTAGCACAGCTGTCACTGCCAAACATAAACTGTTCACGGTCGATGCCCTCCAGCACCACCAGAGCCACTCTTTCTTTGCGTAAGCGTTTTTTTATGGCAGGTGCTATATCCACAATACTTTTGATTGGATCAGGAGCAAATATAGGGATCGCATTATCACGAGCATTAACTCGATACAAAGGTTTCTTGCTGGAATCAGGAGTGCAAAAGGCAAAGCCACGAGCAGCCACCAATAGATAATCAGGAATTCTTCCTTCAAAACTACTGCCCGGTTTCCATACCTGAGAAAGGCGATTCTGAGGAAGAATCATCTGGATTGCTTCCAATTGGTTCAAATAATACAAATCACGATCCGAAGGGTGGTACAGCCCGGCATAAATCGGACCCATGCGGCTAGCTGTTACCAGGCCATCCAGTTCAGTTAGATCAACCTCTCCTTCCAGAGGCATAGTACCACCAGTGCCTAAGATAAACGGCGTCATACCTGTTTGGCTGATAAACCTCTCCACTGCCGTAAACAGGTGCTGAAGAAAGAAATCTCTATCGAATCGCCCATGGCGTGTAAACAATGATATCAAATAATAGCTGGCATAGCTTAAAAATACGAATTTAGGCTGGTACACTCTTTCCAGTTCCAAAGCTACATCAGTAACCCAATCAATACTCTCAGGGTTTAAGTCTCCTGGATAAGGATAATTGTATAACAGCTTGTTGATCCACTCCATCAAAGGATGATTCGATTTATTAGTCTGTGGCTCACCGCTCTTCAAATTATAGATTTGAGTTTGTTTAGAGGAACAAACCATACCAACCTTCACTAATCTCTCCCCCATAAAAAAGAAAAAGTGACGCCATCTGGAATAAACAAACGACATCACTTCACCAAAACCTAGATAGTGGTGTGACCTAAGGCTCCTTTCCAGACGGGAGGCATATTAGTTTCCCAATATACCCTAACGGGTCATTTCCATAGCCGGGCCGTAGGAAATATGACCTCGGAACCAATTATTTAAGTTTTTTCACCAATCATGAGCAATATTTCACAATTATTCTATTCCCAGTATAGCAGCCACACCAGCTTAGTCAAGTTTTACCATTATCAAACTAACCCGTCCGGCGAGCTATCCCCGCATAGATTAAAATAGGAAGCAGGAAAGCCAGCAGTACCACTACTATGAACCAGGCGCCTAGCCCGGTACTGTTGCCTAAAGCCACCTGGATCATCTGCCACTGCAGATAGGCGAACAGCCAGACTACCTGGGCTTTTAGCAAAGAAATATACACAACAGCTAACTGGTATTGGCGGAAAGCATTATTTTCATTTATCTGCACCGGATAATTAAAGGTATGCGGGAAGCGTCGAATAATAGTTAGCATAATATACATTAAAAAATTAACTCCCAGCAGGATATACAGTGAACTAGGGTCACCCCAGGCATCTGCTTCTCCGGTGAAGCCGAAATGTTTGGGTATTTCATCAGGAAGATCCGGCCAGAACTTGATTAAAACATAGGCGGCTCCCAGCAAACCTAGCAGGGAAATTAACTCCAGAATAAACTCCATGGGTGTAATAGGTATTTTTATACGCGGACGTGCCTGATTAAGCGGCTTGGAACGGTGACTATTGTTTTTGGTCACACAAAGCCCTCCTTTGATAAGACAAAACTTGTCATGGAATACTGTTTCCAGCCAATAATGAATTGCAATCTTTTTCTATATGCTATAAAATTACCATACCATATATAGGAGGTGAAACCCTTGGAGTTAGAACCCAAGACCATTGCTGAGTCCGCTACCAGTCTTAGCCAGATTATTTTACCTGGACAGACTAATCCCGCTGGTACAGCTCATGGTGGCGAACTATTAAAGATGATGGATAACTGTGCCGGAGCTTGCGCCACCAAACACTCTCGTTCCATTGTGGTTACCGCTGGAATAGATAATATAAGTTTTCATCATCCTGTATTCATGGGTAATCTGGTCACCTGTTCTGCCAATCTCACCTATGTTTCTAATTCATCCATGGAAATCGCGGTAAGCTTATATGCCGAGGACCTTTTGCAGGGGACCAAGGAGTGCTGTTTGACAGCCTTTTTTACATTTGTAGCCCTAGATGAAAATATGCGCCCTAAAAGAATTCCCCAACTCCTTTTACAAAACGATGTAGAAAAGGCCGAATTTGAGTTAGGTAAGCAGCGAGTAGCAGAAAGGAAAGCCAATCCTCAGGTTTGCTGGCTTCCCCTATATTAATTAATCATTTAGCTTAATTTAAACTTGAAGCTCCGTTAATACGGAGCTATTTTCATGGACGAGCTTCAGCCAATATACGCAGATTGTCAAATAACTCGGCTACGGTTATTGCTCCTACCCCACCAGGAACGGCACTGGCGATACTAGCTTTTTCTTTGGCAGCTTCATCAACATCTCCGACCATTTTCCCTTTTTCGTCGAAGTTTATTCCCGCGTCAATTATCACCACTCCTTCTTTAACCATGTCGGCAGTAATATAATTCTGGCGACCAATTGCAGTAATAAGGATGTCCGCACCGCGGGTCTCTGCTGCCAAATCTGCGGTTTTTGTATGACATACAGTTACTGTACCATTCTCGGCTGTCATCATAACTGCCAATGGGCTACCCACTATGGTACTGCGCCCCACAATAGTAACCTTGCGTCCTTCAATAGGAATATTATGGTCTTTTAGCATGCGCACAGTAGCTTTGGGTGTTGAAGGTTTAACTCCTTCCTCCCGGCTGATGAGTTTACCCAAATTGAAGTTATGAATACCCTCCACATCTTTACTATGGTGAATCAAATTTACCAGGGAGCTAGCATGCAGGTGATCGGGCAGGGGAGTTTGTATCATGATACCTGTTATATCAGGATCGGCATTGAGTTCCTGAATAAGCTTTTCCACCTGGGATTGCTCCACTGATGCTGCTAGATTGTGTACATCCACTGCCACTCCTACTTCGTCAGCAAAACGGCGAATGCTGTTTACATAAACCTGGGATGGTTGATCATCACCAACCTTTACAACCGCCATTTTCATAGGGGTATTTAAAGCACTCTGCCGTATTTGCTCTTTAAGCTTTTCCCTAATCTCCTTACCATAGATGAGCATTGCCCTTATCCTCTCCTATCATTTTTGTTTTGAGTATTTCAATCCTTCCGTTAGAGCTTTTTCCCTAAAAGGCATTTTTTATGTGATTAATTATGGGCCGAGCTCCCTCTAAGCGCACCGTAATCACATCAAATTGAATTTCCTTAAAGGGCTCATTCCTCTGTTGCAGATAGTGTAGAGCCGTTTTTCGAAGACGCTGTTGCTTAATCCGGGTAATCGACTCCTCAGCACTACCATAACGTTCACTTCTTCTAGTCTTTACTTCCACAAATATGATAACCCGTTGATACTCGCAAATAATATCTATCTCCCCATAGCGGCTATGATAATTGCGCCTTAAAATACGATATCCTTGCTGTTGCAGATAGCGAGCGGCTATTTCTTCTCCCTGGTTACCGATTTTTTTACGCATTTATTAACCCTCATCCAGGATGTATCTTTGGTTCATCCGGTATATGAAAGCCAGTATCTCCGCTACAATCGGGTAAATCTCCGGAGGAATCTCCTGATAGATATCCAATGCCATCAGGTATTCGACCAGCTCCTGGTCTTCGTGAATAGGTATATTATGTTCCCGGGCCAGCTTACGAATATTTTCGGCAATCAGGCCACTGCCTTTGGCCATTACCCGGGGAGCATCATCCAGTTGGGGATCATAGCGCAGGGCTACTGCTCGCTCTGGACCTTTCTTGTCCTGGGTCATTATTTCCACCTCATATAATGATATCAATACTTATAGGTCGGGTTTTAAGGGCAGCTGGCATCTGTAAATCAGGGCGAAGGGATTCTATTTCTGTGCGTTCATCCACTACCTTAATCCCCAGATTATTGACACGGTATCCCATCTGTTCCAGACTGCCGCTTAATTCTTCCCAATTCTTGAGGAAAAAATCCCGTACGAAATCCTTTTCTACCACCGCTCGGATATCTAAAGTCCCCGCTCGCCTCCATAAGACATGAAATAACACTATACCCATATGGGGAGTATCCAGAGAAACCGCTATTTGCAAGGAATTATCTTCCCGGCTCATTTGACGGCCTTCTCGATTTAACCGCAGTTCACACATGGTATAATGATCCTGTTCCAGTTTCAAAGGAAAGGCTAAATATATGCCGGGGAAAGTTGTTTCTGCGGAAAAACGACCCACTGTATTTAGAATCTGCTGCCCGCTTATTTCATGTTCCAGAGTTCTTATTATAGCCTGCATATCCCGCAGGACTTGATTATCCGATGAGCCTGCATTCTTCAATATGTTCTCCATTAAGACCCAACCCTGCATCAGATCAGGATGTGATTGCAGCAATTGTTGCAGTTGGCCCTGTATTGGCAAAGCAGTTGTATCTCCTTTAATCACAGTCCTCTCCAGCAATAGTTGGATTTGCGACCACAATTTCAGTATGGATCCGAAATCGCCGGACTGAGGCCAAGTAAGATTAGGCGAAATGGCCGTCCCTTTCATAGACGGCTGGTGTTCCAAGGAAGCGTTTTGGCTACCAGCATCTGCTGAAGCTAGAAGCAGATTCTGTTTTGTGCTTATGGTTTCAGATATCGTTCCCATAGGCTGCATCTGATTGGCTACAGGTGTGCCAACTCCACCCTTATTAGCTCCTGGCAGCGCAGATGATGGAGTTGCAGCTGACGGGGTGGAGGTTAATTCCACGTCGGCATTGATGTTGGTTGGCTGCACCGTTGGCTGACTTCCTGCTATGTATCGAGTTACATCTGACCCCGCACTTGTCAAAGGAACCGCCGATCCCCTGGTTGGCATTGACTTCCCCAACATACGGCTCAGCTGTTGATAAATTTGAGCGAAATCGTTATCAGCCTTCAAAAAACTCATCAGTCTTTCTAACAGAGCTTGATTCAAGGGCAGATTATATTTCACCGCCAAGGCCGCGGTTTTCGCACTCTCAACCGTATTAACCCCCAAATGCTGCAGTACCTGAACAGCTTGCCCCATAGTAGTTCGATTAACTGGAAGCTGGTGTTCCAACAGTAAACTTGCCAATCTGATATTGCTTTCATTAGGAGTAATGCCCAATTCCCGGAGCCGGCTGGCCAAATTGGCTTGTTCTACGCGGTCTAGGGCTTCTGGAGTTAAAATTCTTAATATAATACGACCCGGTTGCACCTCTTCTACCAGCAGATGGAGATTTTGTCCTAAGGACACCTTTGCCTCAGCTATAGCTTCTATCAAGTGGCCTTGTATAAGCACCCTAACAGTTCCGTTAGCATCTATATCCTTCACTAGACCACGGAGAATATCACCTTCAGTTAGAACCAAAGTATGCTGAGCAGCAGGATTATTGAGGTTTAAAAATACTCTATTCAAAGAGACCAGGTTGTTCTCCATAGGTTCCTCCTTTGAGCAGCGATTTGACTGGTTCAAAGCTCACCCGATGGATAGGACAGGGTCCTTTCTGCATTAACAGTTCTATATGCTCTCTGGTGGCATAGCCCTTGTGCCGCGCAAATCCGTAGCCAGGATATAAGTCGTCAAAAGCCTCCATGGCATTATCCCGTTCCACCTTGGCTAGAATCGACGCTGCGGCAATCGACACGCTTAATAGATCTCCTTTAATAATAGATTGCTGTCTAATATGTATATCGGGTAATTTGACAGCATCAATGAGGAGATAATCGGGATGTGGATTTAAGCTTTTTACCGCCATATTCATAGCTTGAATAGTAGCTTGGTATATATTTATGGTATCAAGATAGGGAGGATAAACTGCAGCTACTGCCCAGGATATGGCCTGCTTTTTTATTTCCTCAGCCAATTCACGCCGCAAAGCGGGAGCAATCTTTTTAGAATCGTTAATTCCGGCCAAATCAAAAGTATCAGGCAGAATTACTGCTCCGGCCACTACCGGTCCTGCCAGGGGGCCTCTTCCTGCTTCGTCTATACCTGCTATCCGCCTAAATCCCTGGAATACTGCTTGCCTTTCGAAAAACATCATATTTTCAATGCGCTGGAATTCTTCCGGTGTCAAACCCGGTTGGTATTTACCCACTTACAACTCATCTTCCCTTAGTATTTGTTCAGCTGTTCTCAGTCCCTGTTCCACTGCCGTTCGAATGTCCCCAATCTGCTGCGCATCACCGGCTAAATACACTCGAGGACGAAGCCGGCGCAGTTGTTCATAAAGATCGCGGTCCGGCTGATACCCTACCGCAAAAACAATAATATCTGGGTCGAGTTTTTCCGTTTGACCCTGGGAATCCACTATCAGTACCTGACCATTTTCGACGGTGATGACCTGATAATTCAGCTTAGTTATTACTCCTGCCTTTTTTAAGCGATTAAGCAGATCACGGCGATTTTTCCTTTCCATACTTACCGCCAGTTGTCCTCGCTGCTCGACTAGAGTAACCTTTTTACCAGCCGAAGCCAAATAGTCAGCAGCCTCGCATCCGGTAAAACCTCCCCCAATCACTACGGCAGTATCCCCTTCTAATGTCTCCGGTTTAGCTAGAAGCTCATTGACCGTATACCCTTTTCCATCCGCCTGATGTTTCCAGGGGGGAGGAATAAAAGGAGCTGAACCACTGGCTACTATAATATAGTCAGGACCATCCGCCTGCAGGTGATGAGGCTCAAATTTTTCACCTAACACGATTTTCACTTTTGACTGTCGCAGACAATGTTCCAGATAATCACGGTATTGCTTTATGCGGTGTTTATGGGGAGGAATAGCCGCCACATTAAGCAGCCCACCCAGTTCATGATTCTGTTCGTAAAGAGTAACCTGGATACCCCACCTATCCAAGGCTAGAGCAGCCTGAATGCCAGCGGGACCGCTGCCTATGACCACCGCGCTTCGACTTCTTCCTTGAGGGTAGGAAAAGACAGGTCGTTCTTTGTCTCTTCCCACATAAGGGTTAACCGTACATCGCAATGACATTCCCTTGAATTTACTGCTAATGCACTGATTGCATACAATGCAGGGGCGAATATCTTGCTCTTTTCCTTGAGCAACCTTGCTTACCCAGTTAGGATCGGCCAACAACGGGCGGCCTATAAAGACAAAGTCCGCCTGCCCCTTTTTTATTACCTGTTCGGCCAAAGCCGGCTGGCGTATCATACCACCACCGATGACCGGAATCTTAACCACTTTTTTGGCTTGCTCAGCTAGATATATTCTCCAACCTTCCCCATAGGAAGCCGGCTCAATGCTATTTAGACCAGAAGGATAAGTTCCACAAGAAATATGTAAAAGATGAATCCCCGCTTCCTCTAACGCCTGGCACACCTGTAAACTCTCTTGAATTTTTAATCCATGGGGCATAAAATCATCCAAATTAAGGCGCACTGATATAAGTGTCTGGGGGCATAGTCGTTTGATCCCCGCTACTATTTCCAACAAGAACCGCATACGGTTGTCCAAACTGCCACCATATTTGTCAGAGCGAAGATTAGTATCGGGAGATAGAAACTGATTGACCAGATAGCCATGAGCGGCATGTATTTCCACACCATCAAAGCCTGATTGGGCAGCCAAAGCCGCTGCTGTTACAAACCGGTCCCTTATTTGCTCCACTTCTGAAGTAGTCAGTTCCCGGGGCATGGAGCGCATTATGGGACAGGGTATAGCACTGGGAGCAACCGGAGCTTGTCCTTGAGTAACTACCTCAGCAGTCTGTCGTCCAGCATGAAAAAGTTGAATGAAGGCTACACTGCCATAATTCTTAATAGCCTCGGCCAATCGGGATAGTCCTTCTATGTATATCGGGCTGTCAATGCGTATTTGCTGCATACCTTCTCGACCTCGGACACCATCTACGCAAGCAGCCTCCACGATCACGGTTCCCACCCCACCCCGGGCTCTGGTTTCATAATGGGAAATCAATTTATCGGTTACTTCCCCACCAATAGAGCCAAAACCGGTAGCCATAGGTGCCATTACTATTCGATTCTTTATCCATCGGTCCCCAATATAAGCCGGAGACAAAAGGTGCTCGTAACGCAAAATATATCGCCTCAATTTTCAAATTTTGGACTTATTATACCATAGTGTTTTCCTAAGTCTGACTTAATTCAGCACTAATCAGCAAAGTAACCTTCTCCCAATCGACTGCGGGTGTCGTTCAACACCCCCTGCAGGGTGGGGATATGGTCTTTGTTCAGATAAGGTTCTTGTCCCTGTTGAATCTTTTCTATTGTTTGTTCTACCGGCACGACCCTAAATTGTTGGCGCCCCCCGTCATAATAAGAATGACTGTAGGTAGGTATATAATCTATCTTTTTCAAAAGGGTTTGTCCGGTAGTTAGGTTTTTGCTGAATTCGATTTGCAAAATAATACCGCTGTTGCGTTCCAGACCGCGCTGGTCGCTGATGAAATTGCCCATGGAATAGATTACGAAACAGTTGCGATCTCCTTCAGGGATAATCTCCATAGTCTGAATAACATGAGGATGACTGCCCAGAATAATATCTGCCCCAGCCTCACAAAACTCGCGGGCTAGAGCCTTTTGCTCCTGGGTAGGCTGGGGACTGTATTCCACACCCCAGTGTAATACCAGAACCAGCACGTCTACTTGGGGCCGCAGCCTACCAATGTCGTCCATGATTTTATCCCGTTCCAGGTAGTTGACCAGGTAAGGCATGTCATTGGGCACAGGTATTCCATTGGTGCTATAGGTATATCCTAAGTAACCAACGCGGATCCCCTTTATGTTTTTTATGAGAAACTGCTGACTGGCCAGGGGATCAGGATATACCCCCACCGTGTCCAAACCGTTTTGATGCAAAATCTCAAGTGTACGCAGAGCTCCCTGATAACCCCGGTCCAAGATGTGATTGTTAGCAGTGACCACCAAATCAAACCCCGCTGACTTAAAAGCAGCGGCTATCTCATCAGGACTATTAAAAAGAGGATAACCCGTGTAACCGCTGGCTGCTCCTGCTATTGGCGCTTCAAAATTAGTAGAAGAATAGTCGGCTGCGGCAACGATAGGCTGAACCTCTCGGAAAAAGGCATCGAAGTTATAGCTGCCGTCGGGCTGCTGGCCCGACCAAATTTGAGTGTTGTGCATCAAACAATCTCCGGCAGCTGCCAGGGTTATGGTTTCTATGATTTCCACTTCAGGCTCCGGGGCAAGAACAGGTTCTGATGCCGGTAAGGGGTCAGGTTGCTGATTGCTTAAAGACATACTGATCCAGCAGGAGCTGATCATACCAACCAAAATTAGGCAGATGCTTATTACCGTCCTTTTCATGTTCTTGTCCACCTTTATGTACGCAATTAAGGAGAACCCCTATATTAGGAGTTCTCCTTTATTTTACCGCTATCGGATTGATTAGTCTGCCAAAATAATCACATAACTATTTTTTACTCAGTTTCATTTCCCAGTTATCTTTGGCGTCCACTGTCATTTCCACTTGATAACCTTGGGATACAGCCAGTTTCGATACATTTTCTTTGGACACTTGGCTGGTTCCCACTACCAGTATTTCTTCAGCACCCTGATCCATAACCTTTTTCGTCCTAATAACCGGCATGGGACAACTCAATCCCGACACATCAACCTTTTCCATCTCTCTACCTCCTATGCTTCACGATAGCTCCAACCTATCCATAACATCACCACAATACCAACCACACATGCTATCTGTCCATAAATAGGTACCCCGGCACCGCTGGCAGCCAGCAAGAAATTGTGACATAAAGCCGCGCCCACAATCATACCCACGACCACTGCTGCTGCATCAGTATCTCCTTCACCGGAAAGAATTAACTGCCTGAGCGGACAGCCTCCCAAAAGGGTAGCAGTTATTCCCACCAGATATAGGCCTAAGAAGTTCCAAATGTGCATGGTGTGGGCGATAGGTTGCTCAGCAAAACCAGGTTTGAAGAAGCCAAAAACCAGGTTAAGAATGAGAGCTCCCAAGAATATGCCAATAAAGCCCAATAATAAATGGTTATCCCGGATCAGTATGAAATCACGAATGCCTCCACTCAAACAAAGGCGAGTGCGCTGAGCCAGCAAACCCACGAGCAGACCAGCTGCCAAGGAGATTCCTATAGGAGCAGCCATGGAACCAGGTCCTTCTTTACTGAAAAACAACGGTCCCCCCGCTTCAGGATTAAACACTGTACCTTTTAACAACAAGAACAGTAAGAACGCGAAAAATAAGGGTAGTAAGAGCCCGCCTACATTGCTGTGACTGTTTTCAGCCCGCCCCAGGTTAAAGCCCCGGCGCAGGAAAAACACCCCACTGGCTACTCCGGCTATGAAACCGAGAAATGCAACCACAGCATTATAGTCGCCCCCAGCCATACGCAAAACGTCGCGTAAAGGGCAACCTAAGAATACCAGGGCTCCGATCATCATAAACACACCCATGAAAAACCGCACCAGAGTGGACGAGCCTCCTCGGGCCTTAAACTCACCGGCAAACATGGAGGTTAGCATAGCCCCCAATATCAGGCCGATAATTTCCGGGCGGACATACTGAACCACTCCGGCCCGATGCAAACCTAAAGCACCCGCAATATCTCTTTCGAAACAGGCTATGCAAAAGCCCATGTTCGCTGGGTTACCCAGTTTGACCAGAATCGCTGCAATAGCTCCGATAGCTAAACCAGCAATCAAAATAAACCACTTGCTTCTGTTCATAATAACCCTACAACCTCCCGTATTAGTATAACTTTTTGTTATACATCGCATTAACTTATGAAATTATTATTCGGGAGTACATTAATAAATTCCTGCCTGATTTCGAGAATAATCATCTAATAAATACCTAATTTTTAATAGAAATGGCGGTGAAACTATTATTAACAAAAAGGAATATATTATATAAAAAAGGGACAGTATTCCTGTCCTCGAAAGTCTGAGTATGTCATTGCGTTGAAAATGCATCGCGGTGACAAAAAAGACGACTATATTGTCATTGCACCCTTCGGGCACTCCTGGTTTACCCTGCCGGGTACCACTAAGGTTGCGAGCCCCGTCAGGGGCATGGCACTCTCTATGTCGATTTACGCATACCACAGCTCAAGCAGGAGTATTAGCCGGGCGAGTGACGTACGACGAGCCGTTGCAACACACGGCGAAACTGAGGGCTGCGAAGGGGAGCGAGAAACAGGAGGTTTCGAGCAGCGAGGACTGAGTGCATGGATGCCGAATTCCGAGCGGTCCGCTTCGCACCGAAGTAAGCCGAAGTGTTGCAGGCGAGGAGTCTTGGAGCGAGCCGGCTAATACTCCTGCTTATGCCGACCAGTCATCTTTTCATCCATCGTAGTCTGCAACACAGGTGACAATTGTGAGCGTGCAGCCTGTGGCATTCACCATACCTACCCAGTATTATAATTGGTCCAGGGTTATCCGCCCCAAATTGCCAGCCCGATAATCACTAATCATTTGGCGGGCTGTTTTCTCTGGATCAGGCTGACCGCCTTTGATAAGGTGCCCTCTTTTAAGTGATATATCCGCCAGCAGCCTCTGGTCATCCCCGGCAATTTCAGCAAGTTTGTAATACTCCATGAACAGCTGAGGGGCCTGCTCACGCAAGACCCTTACCAAGTATAAAGCTACCTCGTAATCTTCATAAGCATTTTCCCCGATTATGTTCAATAGAGCTAGTTTCAGGCCCTGTTCTTCGGTTTCTATCTTGGGCCACAGTAAACCAGGAGTATCCAGTAATTCCATGTCTTCCCGCACTCTAATCCACTGTTTGCCCCGGGTGACACCAGGCCTGGCACCAGTGCGGGCTATTTTTTGCCCGGCTAGACTGTTAAGGAAAGTTGATTTTCCAACGTTAGGCACCCCGGCAACCATGATGCGAGCTGGTCTTATGCGGCGACCCCGGCGCAGCATGTTTTGGCGATGTTCTTCGTAGGCCCCATGGACAGCATCCAGTACCTCCCGGCGCCCTTGACCCTTTAAGGAGTTCATAGCCACTGCCATAAACCCTTCCTGTCTTAAATGCTTTAAGAAGCTGCTGGTAGCCGACGGATCAGCTAGATCATTCTTATTTAATATCATCACCATTTTCTTACGGCGGGCCATTCTTTCTAAATCTGGATTGCGACAAGACAGAGGAGCCCGGGCATCAACCAGCATCAAAACTATATCAACCAGTTTCAGGCTTTCCTCAATATCCCTCCGTGCCCTGACCATATGACCCGGATACCAGTTTATCGTCATAATGTCCCCCTGTAAAAAAAGAGAATACCTTCAGGTATTCTCTCCTCTATGTTGCTAATTTTAATAACGGCCTTTTTCCTTAACCCGGGCCTTTTTACCAACTCGTTCTCGCAAGTAGAAAAGACGGGCTCTACGCACTTTACCCCGGCGGGTAACCTCGATTTTAGCAATCTTGGGAGTATGCAGGGGAAAAGTACGTTCCACAGCAACTCCGTACGATAAACGGCGTACGGTAAAAGTTTTTGACAGTCCGGCACCTCTTATCTTAATAACAGTGCCTTCAAATACCTGGATTCTCTCCCGAGTTCCTTCTACGACTTTTACATGAACCTTAACTGTATCCCCAGGTCCAAATCTGGGAATATCGTTTCTATACTGTTCCTCTTCGATTGTTCTAATAATGTCGTTCAACGTTCTGACCTCCTTCCGCCAGGTGTTCATGCAGCTTACAAGCTTTCAGCGGACCACCTTAGTTACAGAACAAATGTATTATAGCACAGCTCATCAGACATGCTCAAGAAAATCTGTATGCTTATACCAGTTTTCCCCCAACAGCCGATCTACTATTATGGCAACCGCACTGCGTACCGATAAATGGTTGTAGCTGCGGCCTGCTTCAATAGGTTCTAGAATGAGTTGACACCTCTGCAACAAATCCCCATGTATGCCCCATCCGGTACCAAACAATATCAGGTAGGCCTTTTCTTCATTATGGATATCCTGTTTAAGCTGCTTAAAGCTTATGGTTTTCGGTTGTACCTGGGCATCGGTGGCTATCATAACTACCGGCAAGCCGCTTTCCTGAGCTGCCATTTCAATTGCTTCTTGCAGGGTATGCACAAGTTTAAGCAGCTCGAAAGCCTCTTTGCGGTCCGGATTATAGCTGCCGCCATATCCCTCTTTCCAGAATCCGGTTATCTCGCTAATCAGTTGATGCTGGCTCTCGGACGGATGAACTACGAAGAAGCCATCCACATCATAAGTACGAGCAATTCTCGCAATATCATGCAAATCAAGGTTGGTGACTGAAGTGGTGACCACATCCATACGCTTGTTGTACATCGGATAGTGTAGCAAAGCAATATATACGTAGGATCGTCTCACTTTAAGTCAAATCTCCCTTAAATAGGATTTCTTCCAGCAGGGCTCGCTCTTCCTGATCATATTCTCTGTTTAACAGCAAATCAGGTCTTTTTAGTAAAGTGTTAAGCAGGCTCTGCTTTTTTCTCCATAAACGAATGTTTTCGTGATGACCTGATAATAGAACATCCGGCACCTTTTTACCCCGGTACTCCACCGGACGGGTATAGTGAGGATACTCCAACAAGCGTTTGGTAAAGCTCTCCTCCAGAGGTGATTCTTCATCTAATACCCCCGGTAACAGTCTGACTATCGCATCCACCAACACCATAGCCGGAAGCTCGCCACCCGTTAGAATATAATCACCAATGGATATCTCCTCATCTATATCCTCCAGAATACGGGCATCAATTCCTTCATAATGTCCGCACAGTATTACCAGGTGGTTAACCTGCGCCAGTTCAAATACCCGCTTCTGCTCCAGAGGCTTTCCCTGGGGTGACATCATAATCACCCAGGAATCCCCGGTTTTAAGTTCCTGGATAGCGGCGCTTGCCACATCAGCTTTCATAACCATACCGGCCCCGCCGCCATAGGGGTAGTCATCCACCTGACGGTGTTTTCCGGGAGCATAGTCCCTAATATCTGTCTCTTATACACATCT
>DLUN01000182.1:2029-2617 GCA_003444615.1 Syntrophomonas sp. | reverse complement strand
AGATGTGTATAAGAGACAGGATTTAAGCTTGTCAGCTACGGCTTTACTCATTCCTTCCTGTATGGAATTAAGATTTTGTGCGGCCCTATACATATCTGAGTCTTCTGGCAGTTCCAGCCTAGTTTCTATATCACCGCCTTTTATTAATTTCAGTTGGTCGATAAGGGCCCCCAGATCGGTTACCGTTTGGTTAAACCGCTGCAGATAACGGTACAGCAAGTAAATACCGGCCCCGGTTATGAGCACAGCTATCAGGAGAAAGCCTATGCTTCCTGACAATGAGACCAGTACAAAGCAAACGGTCGTAAAGGCCAGTACAGCTTCAGCAGCTACCAATGCATAAACCCTTTTCAGCATTCTTTGTTGCCAGGGATGTTTATTTTCATACTGCAGATAACTTTTTGTTACAGCTTTAATAATAGTGTTAATAATGTTATGGGTGAAAAACCTGCGCCTGTTAATGAGCAAATCGGCCAGCAGAATGTAAAACCACCAGAAGAAAATCAACAATACTACACTGTTGACGACAGTCATAATAGTCAGCCCGAAGATATCATCAGAATTACTGGATATATTGAAAGCCACCAT
>DLUN01000182.1:522-1715 GCA_003444615.1 Syntrophomonas sp. | reverse complement strand
CAGCCCAATACTGACCCAGCCAATAGCGGACAGTAGCAGTTGATCCCGGTAGTACAGGGAGTGTCCATAGGGATTGGCTTGCAAGTCATCTCTAACCCCCAGGACTATGCGGCTGTTAGCTAGTTCATCCGGGTTATCAGTATAAATATTAATATGGGGAATAATCCTGTGATATCCGCTGTCTAACCGCCTGGTATCCACTTGTTTCCCGTTTTCAAAAACCCGTACTTTCTCACCATCAAAATACCAGCAGTAATTGTAACCGGCTGGCAGAAGCGGATTGGTATAGGAGGTCAGCAGTGTCGGAACTTCGTTATCACTTTGTAGCATCAGTCCGGTATTTTCATTAACCGCCAAATAAATAAGGTTACTGCCTTCATTATTTAACCTTTTCTGTATTGCCTGCTGGTAACCGGTGTTTTGTAAATCGGAATTGGCCAGCAAATCGAGAAGATCCGAAAAGTATAGGCCAGTACGCTCCTTAAAAGCACGACTTTCTTGGTAATCCTGAAAAGGAGCCTTTAGCAGATCGAAACTTCCCTCAGAGTACAAAAAGATCCCTAGGCTGCTTAAAAAAAGCAGGCCTATAATGTTGACAGCCATAAAAAAGCTAAGCCAGGCTGTCCATGGTTTAGATTTTTTCAATTTTGTATCCAATGCCCCATACCACCTTTAAGTATTTAGGCTCCCGGGGGTTGATTTCGATTTTCTCCCGAATACGGCGAATATGTACCATAACTGTGTTTTCCACACTATAGGCTGTTTCTCCCCATACCCGTTCATAGATTTCTTCAGCTGGAAAGGTGCGGCCCAAGTGGCGCATGAGCAGTTCTACGATTTTAGTTTCAGTAGCAGTAAGTTTTACAGGATCACCATCAACTGTCAGGGTATGGCTTTCCAGGTCAAAACTGAGTCCTCCTGAATTAATGACACTGGTACGGTTCTGACCATTTACATCACCCAGGGTTAAGTATCTCCGTAGCTGAGATCTGACCCGAGCCATTAGTTCCAGGTTATTAAAAGGTTTAGTAACGTAATCATCTGCCCCCATGGATAAACCTAAAACCTTGTCGGTATCTTCAGATTTGGCAGACAGGATTATAATGGGGATGTTTTTCTCTTCCCGTAGTTTTAAGGTAGTAGATAGGCCATCCAAACGGGGCATCATAATATCCAAAATTATGAGATGTACT
>DLUN01000182.1:0-249 GCA_003444615.1 Syntrophomonas sp. | reverse complement strand
TTAATATACCAAATACTCAATTTGCCCCAAATGAAAGCAATGAAGGGTATCATAACTTTGAAATAAAAAAGGAGCGACTGGTGCCGCCCCTTCGTGTACAGGTTTTAGGTGAGGAAGTTTTCCACCGGGTATTTTTGGTACTGCTCACCCAGCCAGATAGGGTATTCTAACTCCATTTTTTGTTGGAATAAGTTATCTTTGATCTTTTCATAGTTTTCTTCCAAAGTACCTGGTCGGGCTTCGGTTTTT
>DLUN01000086.1:1665-7651 GCA_003444615.1 Syntrophomonas sp. | reverse complement strand
TGGAGAAAAATGCGCCCCGCTGAGTGACCATAGATGCCCATAATTACTTTCGCCAGCGAGGTTTTGCCCCCGCCATTGGGTCCCGTTATTGCATAAAGCTTTCCTGCGGTAAAATCTATATCTATATCGTGCAGGATCTCTTTATTATCTCCATTAGAATTATTAACCGACATACTTACATGCTCTAAGCGCAGCATTAAATGCTCCCTCCAAATATTAGAACTTACCGATAGAATAACATAACTTGTTGTTATAAGTCTAACCGCTCTAGCACATTATAGTAACTCATTTCATATAATTCCAATGACTTCTACTCCACCTCAATGGACCCAGCCAGTCTGCGCCCCAAAGCTATACGTGTATTGCCCAGCTTAATAACTATAGGCCCCCGCAAAGGGTGCTTGGCCAGCAATTCCAACTCCACTCCCGGTATAATGCCCATTTCCGTAAGCTGCTGGGCCGCTTTTATACCTCGATTAATTCTTACTACCCGCACTTTACGGCCAGTTTCCAATGTATCTAATCTCATCTTTTGAGCCTCCCCTTCCATAAATCAGGGTAATATCATATTTAGTACAATTCCCATCAAAAAAGATGCCGCAAACCCCATGGCAATTATTTTCCCCAATGCCTTCCAGCCCAATTCTCTGATGGTCATCACCATTACGGGCAAGCAAGGTAAAGAAATTATAATCATGGTTATGGCTATAGTAGCTTCCCGGGGTGTAAGGGTCAGATTGAGCAGCAGCAAAGGCGCCAGGTAACGCTGAAAAATCGTCAGTAAAACCGCAACAAAAGCTTCCGAAGGTATGCCAAAAACAACCTGAGTTACGCGGCCCATCTCCTGTACATACTCCAAAACACCTGATTCTAAAATTGCCCGAATAGCAATGCTCATGATCAGCAGCAATGGCATTATCTCGGTGAAAAAGCCCGCGAATCTGGCCTTGATCTTGATCCACACATTATCCCAGGTAGGTATACGCAAAGGGGGTAGTTCGTATATAAACTCTTCCTGCTGAGGATTCATACGCCCTAGAATAAAACTTAATAATAAAAAGGCCAGCAGCAAAGACCCCACCACCACTGGAAATGATGCTTGAAACTGTGATAGGACCGAGGCCATAATACCCAAAGTAGCCGCACAGGGTACCACTATACTGAGCAAAGTAACTGCTATAAAACGCTGAGTTGTATTAGGCAGTATTCTGGTGGCGACCACTGCTGGAGTACGACATCCCAGGCCTAAAGTAAGGGGTATGACCGCCTGTCCGGAAAGCCCAAAAATACGCCCCACCCTCTCCAAAGCTACAGAATAACGAGGTAATATGCCGGTGTCTTCCAGCAAAGCCATCAGTATGCTTACCATAAGCATAGCCGGCATTACAATAGTAAAGGGAATTATTATACCTTCAGGAACAGCTTTGGATAATACCTGGGCAACGATTCCCGGCGGCAATATTTCCATGATGATTTCACTTAATACTCGGTTTAACGGTTCCAGTAAAGTAGTGATAGGGCCCTCACTTAGATTTATAAAGTGCAGCAAAACCATAAAAGAAAGATAAGCCAGCACCAGCAGCGCAATAGTGCCCCAGAGGGGATGATCAACCGCATTTTGGATTCTATCCAGCCAATTAAGCTGTACCTGGTCCAGCTGCATAATGGTCTTATTAGCCAGTATACGGGCCTGTTCAAACCGTTTCATGTCTACACTTGCCAGGCTCTGAACCGCTTCAGCAGAACAACCGTCACATCCCTGGCAGACCTGATCATGCCAGGCAATGATCTGCACTTCCTTGCTCCGGGCAACGCCTTTATCCAACTGTTCCAGCAAATCCAATACCCCTTCGCCAGTTACAGCTGAAAACGGGAAAACCGGCACATTCAAATGCCTGGACAAGGCTTTGCTGTCAATTTTCAAGCCCAGTTGACGAGCACGGTCTACCTGGTTTAACAGCAAAACCAAGGGTAAATTACGTTCCATTAGTTCTAAAGTGAGCACCAGATTACGCTCTAAGTTGACAGCATCCAAAACTTGAATAACCAGATCTGGTGACTGCTCCAGTACCTCCCTCAGCATGGCTGCCTCTTTAGTATCACTGTAGAGAGAATAGATTCCAGGCATATCCAACATTTCTATTGACTTCTTACCAATAGTGAGCAAGCCGCGATTTGTTTCTACTGAAGTTCCGGGGTAATTGGAGACGAAAACCCGGCTGCCAGTTAAGCGGTTTAATACATAGCTTTTACCTACATTAGGATTACCGACTAGAATAGCCTTCATATATGGTCCCTCATTTTACGATAAAGAGAATCATTATCATTAAAACTCTAAAAAAATTATGCTTTCTTATTACATTTCGGGCAATATCCGTAGAATTTAAGTTCATGATCTACCACCCGAAAACCTTTCTTTTCCAGCTTGTTTTCCAGAATATGCAGCAGGTCATCCTCTACTTCGGTAATAGATCCACAGGACAAACAAATAATATGATGATGCTGGTGCTCATCTCCAATAGACAGTTCGTAACGATAACGTCCTCCTTCAAACATAGTCTTATAAAGTACATTGATACTAGCCAGTTTTTCCAGGGTCCGGTATACAGTAGCAATACCAATATTAGGAGACTTTTTACGGGCTTCCTGTAACACATCCTCTGCACTCAGGTGATGCCCTTGGTTTTCTATCATTACCTGCAGTACTACGGACCGCTGAGGAGTTAAACGGTATTCACTTTGGTCGATTTTCTGATAAACAGTTTTCATTTGTCCTCGCCGCACTTGATATTGATTATCATCTATTAACATATTACTTCTTTACATAACAACAAACAAGTATCGAAATTCTCATTGGCTAATAAAAAAACTGACTCAAATAAGCATTAAGCTTAAGCCCAAATTTGAATCAGTGAATTTATCAGTAATCTTTTTGACCTAATTTATTTACGATAATCTTTTATCTCGGCATTAGCACGCAAATCTTCTAAAAACTGATTAAACACTTCATCTTGTTTAGACATAAGTAAAGCCGCCTGTATATCAGCTTGTACTTTGCTATAGGGCCATATTCCTTCCTCCAACTGCTCCCCGGCCTTAATGATATGATAACCGTAATCGCTCTTCACAGGTGTTGTAAGCAATTCACCAGGAGGTAGTTTAAGGGCTGCCTCCTTAAAAGGTTCTACAAAATTAGTGTCTTCATTAACCACACCAACATCGCCGCCCCGGGTCCGGCTGCCTGGATCAATGGAATACTCGGCTGCCAGTTCACTGAAAGAATCACCTTTATCTAACTGAGCTAATACTTCTTCGGCTTTATCCTCATCTTCTACCAGTATATGAAAAATTTCTTTCCCCGCTGGATGTTTAAACACATCCTTATTTTCCTCATAGTAAGCCTGGCACTCTTCTTCGCTGATCTTTACCTCACTGGTTACGTCATTACGCAACTGAATATATAGGTTCTGAGTAATCCACTCCTGTTTCAAGAATTCCTCATCAAATCCATTATCATCCATAAATTTTTGGTAACCGTTTTCTTCCAATTGGTTTCTCTGCTCACGAATAAAAGCAAGATCCTGTTCCACCTGTTTTAGATCCGCCTCAATCCCCCGCTTTTTTGCCTCTTGAAGAATCAGTTTTTGCACTACCAGATCTTCAAAACTGCTGTCCTTAAGATTGGTTACTAACTCCGGTTCTTTTTTTTCATCAATTTTTCCGTAAGTTTGCTCGTAATAATTGAGTACCAATCTATAGTGCTGTTCAAACTGCTTTTCAGTTATGGCCTCCCCGTTGACCTCACCGATAGTTTGTTCCTGGTTTTTCTCCTGACAACCGTTTAGCATGAATAATGCTAGTATTAGGGTTAAAGCCAGCACCAGGTAATGGGTTTTTTTGTGCATGTTCGTCCTCCTACGCTTACATTAAAGTTTATTATAGCATTCCGGCTGTAAAACTCGAAATTATAAACCCGCCGTACTCCCGCAATCGATCAAATGTTTAAGTTATTCTACTCCTTGTAAGAATTTATGAATAGCCTGGGCGGCTTTTTTACCAGCTCCCATGGCTTGAATAACGGTGGCGGCACCGGTAACGATATCTCCGCCTGCAAAAACACCAGGTTTGCTGGTTTGCCCTGTGGATTCGTCAGCCACTATATTTCCGTTTCGGTTTAACTCTAAATCAGCAGTAGTCTGCCCGATAAGAGGATTGGGGCCCTGACCAATAGCCATAATAACGGTATCAATTTCTATCTCGTACTCTGAACCAGGAATGGCTATGGGTCTGCGTCTTCCTGATGCATCAGGTTCACCCAGCTCAAACCTTTGACATACCATAGACCTGACCCATCCCTTCTCGTCACCTATAATTTCTACCGGACTGGTCAAAAGCTTAAACTGAACCCCTTCTTCGCGAGCATGTTCTATCTCCTCGCGACGGGCCGGCATCTCCTGGTCCGAGCGACGGTATACTATATAACACTCCTGTGCACCCAAACGCAAAGCAGTTCTGGCGCTGTCCATAGCTACATTGCCCGCCCCCACTACGGCCACTTTTTTCCCCAGGCGTATAGGTGTCAGATACTCTGGAAAAAGGTAAGCCTTCATTAGATTAATTCGGGTCAAAAACTCGTTGGCTGAGTAAACTCCATTTAAGTTCTCTCCTGGTATATTCATAAAATAGGGAAGCCCTGCACCAGTTCCAACAAATACTGCATCAAACCCGTCTGCTAATAGTTCATCAACCGTGTGTATTTTGCCTATTACCATGTTGGTCTTGATTTCCACTCCTAATTGACGTATACCGTTGATTTCCTTCTCTACTATGGTTTTGGGTAATCTGAATTCAGGAATTCCATAAACCAAAACTCCTCCGGCAGTGTGGAGCGCTTCAAATATAGTTACTTGGTGTCCGAGCCTGGCTAGATCAGCTGCCGCAGTTAGCCCAGCTGGCCCAGAACCAATAACGGCCACTTTCTTTCCGCTGGGAGGCAAAACAACTGGGCGGGTATCTGCGCTATGCTTCATTTCCCAGTCAGCTACAAATCGTTCCAAGCCGCCAATAGCCACAGGTTGATATTTCTTGCCCAGTACACAGCGCTTTTCACACTGGTTTTCCTGAGGACAAACTCTCCCGCAGATAGCAGGTAAATTATTTTTTTCTTTAATGGTCTGGACAGCCTTAGCATAGTCTTTTTCTTTTATAAACTTAATAAATAAGGGTATATTGATATCAACTGGACACCCCTCAACACAAAGAGGCTTTTTGCAATCCAGACAGCGGGAGGCCTCTACCAGTGCTTGCTCTTCATCATAACCTATGGCTACTTCATCAAAGTTGTTTATTCTTTGGCGGGCGTCTTGGTTGGGCATCACCTGCCGGTCAACTCTTACTCTTGCCTCTGACACTGGCAGTCCCCTCCCCCACAAGCATTTTGCATAGCAATTTTCTCTTCCTCCTGGAACATGCGGCTACGCATTTGCGCTAGTTCCCAGTCCACCTGGTGACCATCAAATTCAGGCCCGTCCACACAGGCAAATTTAGTCTCGCTGTCCACCACTACCCGGCAAGCACCACACATACCGGTCCCATCCACCATGATAGGATTTAGGCTGACAGTTGTTTTAACCCCATAGGGTTTACTCAGTTCACACACGGCCTTCATCATTACCAATGGCCCAATAGCTATTATATAGTCTAGGGCAGTTCCTTCCTTTAACAAATCATTAAGAACATCGGTAACAAATCCCTTATGTCCTACCGAACCATCATCACTGGTAATATAAAGCTTGTCACTAACGGCCGCCATCTCCTGTTCTAAAATCAAATGGTCCGCTGAGCGAGCACCGATAATGGATATTACCTCATTACCTTTCTGCTTAAGAGCCCTGGTAATAGGGTAAACCGGGGCTACTCCTACCCCACCACCAATACAGACTACTCGTCCATGATACTCTACCTCGGAAGGACGTCCCAATGGGCC
>DLUN01000086.1:0-1367 GCA_003444615.1 Syntrophomonas sp. | reverse complement strand
AGAACTTGTTTTTTCACTATATCAAACACTATATCGCCCCTTTATTGTCAATAACTTCTAATTACACCCATAGCAGGACTTTTGGATCTGGCTAATTCATGAGCAGTATCATAAGGATTGCTAAACATATAAACACTCCCTTCTCTATCTTTTTAAATTAGCAGGAACTGAGTAATTAGGTCAAGGAAACGGTGGATCGCACTATCGTGTTAATTTGTTATGCTATTATTATACGAGCATTTTGTATTATTTCCGTCCTAAATTTACGTTTTTATGGGTTATTAAGCATATTTATTTAGATGGTTGGAAAAAGAATGTTAGGTTGCTAGGGTAATATGCTACAAACGCCCAATTTTGTAAGCCTAACAAGATATTGATTGTGGAAGCTGCTTTTGTTATTGTGAACACAATTACAAGTAGGTATCTTTATCCTAACCTATCGGCGAAGCACCCTGTTTATAGTGCAAAATGGTACAAGCGAATTGTCTATGCCGCCGGTTAATATTACAATAAGGATAGTAAGAAGGAACGGATCTGAGGGCCGACGAAGGGAGGAGAAATGCATGAAGTACATATCTGTAGTCGTCCCCGAAGAAATCGATCGAGAATTGCGATTTGCCTGTGCGGACCAGGCTACTACCAAATCCCGATTGGTTAGGAGACTAATTGAACAGTACCTTGAAGAGTGGCGGGAAGGTTTCGAAGGTAAGGGCGGACAGATTATCGGACTGGACGGCGAGGAAGAGACGAACACCAAATAGAAAAATAGCAACGGAATATTAATGGGCTGATCTTTAAGCCCGTTTTTTTTGCCCAATATTTATCTAAAATGAGGCTTTTGAGCCTCTTTTTTTGTTTTTCTTAATCTTACGAAGGTTTTCGGAATTTGCTATATTTCTCTCCTATGTTATTATGTTGTTAACATCACATGTTGTTATGTTGCTAGGATCTAAGGAGGGGTACTATGACCGGTTTATTTGCCGCCTTAGCTATTGGACTTACCCTCATAAGCGGAACAGTGAGCATTTTATACGTATTCAAGAGAGTCTACCTGGAAATGTAAGTCTATTGCCCTTTCTTATAATAAAGGAGGGATAGCGATGACCGAACTTCAGCAAACCTTTTTGTTCTATACCTTTATTTACTTTCTAATCAAAGGCGGACTGTACGTAGCCTTGTACGTAGCAACTATCGTGATCGAAAAAGATGCCCGGCAAAGATATGCTAAACTCAGAGTGCTTTTAGCCCGGAAGAGAGCTGAAGAAGCACAACGATGGGAAGGAGCATACCGTTTATACTATAGGAGGCAGAACACTGCTCCTATGACATTAAAACAAGCCAGTTAAAACTGTCTCTTATACACATCT
>DLUN01000101.1 GCA_003444615.1 Syntrophomonas sp. | reverse complement strand
TTCCAGGCAGTCTATCACCCTTTATTGCCCACCTCGTGAGTACTCTCAGTTAGTAGGGGCAAAGCGCTCAAATATAATTACTCTGCAAAAGGACTATGGCCTAGGTAGCTTGGCGGTCAAGCCTGAAACAAGCCTCCCCCCTGGAAGTTTGGGTGTAGGAGGTGGCCGTGGCCTGGAGGAGATACTCAGTCGAGAACAGTACCTGCAAACTCTATCTATATATGAATCAGCCGACATACTCTAATAAATAGTGGTCATGGTCCTGCACAAGGGTTTTAGCTACTGTCTGTCTAATTATTCCTTAGCAAGATAGAAAGGAAACCTTATGAAGGATAGAATATTAGAGCGACTCAGGATAGCATATCCGGACTTTGTTTCTGGTGCTGACTTAGCTCAGAGCCTGGGAATCAGCCGGGTAGCGGTGTGGAAACATATGGATGCTCTTAAACAAGCAGGTTATGATATTGCGGCCCAAAAGGGTAAGGGGTATCGCCTCAACGATGCTGAACAGGTCTTAATACCATCCTTGCTCAAAAAGCGATTTCACCATACCCAGTGGGGGACTCCCCTTTACTATGCAGAGCGAATTGAATCGACTAACCTGTGGGCTCGTCGTCTCCTGGCAACTGAGCCCATTCCGGAAGGGGCTGTGGTATTAGCAGGAATGCAGACCGGTGGTCGAGGACGACTAGGACGCACTTGGTCTTCTCCTCAAGGGGGATTGTATTTTAGTATTATTTTGCGACCCACTCTAGACTTGCAGCGAGCATCTCTTCTATCATTAGTGCTGGCCGTGGCTTGCGCCCAATCCCTGGAAAGATTTATTAACTATCCCTGCAGAATCAAGTGGCCTAATGATGTAATGATCGATGGCCTAAAGGCAGGAGGTATCCTGCTGGAAGCCAGCGGGGAGATGGATCGACTGGACTATGTTGTGGCGGGTGTGGGCATTAATGTTAACTTATTCCGCCAGGATTTCCCAGAAGAGATGCTCGGTCTAGCTACTTCACTGGCTATGGCTACCGGACGGAACCATGATCTAAATACATTACTGGCTCATTTATTGGAAGATTTGGCCCGGGATTATTATCAATTTCTGGACAAGGGATTTGAGTACTATTTGGAGCTCTACAAAGAGTACTGTGTCCATCTCTTTCAGCCCATTATTGTTAATACAGGGAAAGGCAGAATCGAGGGTATTCACAAAGATGTAGATGTTAATGGCAGCTTGTTAATTGAGGTTAATGGCGAGAGTATTCCTATAAGCACTGGAGACGTTCAATTGATTCATTACCAGGAGGAATAATTGTGCACTTAAAACGCATGGAATTAAAAGGTTTTAAGTCTTTTGCTGACCATACGGAGATATTTTTTCAGCCTGGCATTAATATTATAGTAGGCCCTAACGGATGCGGTAAAAGCAATGTGGTGGATGCCATCCGTTGGGTCATGGGAGAGGCTAATATCCATACTATTAGAGGTCAACGCAATGAGGATATCATATTCAACGGTACTGACCAAAACCGGGCTTTGGGTATGGCTAGTGTAGAGATAACCCTGGATAATAGTGATCGCCTGTTAGGAATCGATATGGCAGAGATTTCCATATCGCGAAAACTATTTCGCTCGGGTGAAAGTGAGTATCATCTTAATCGTACCCGGGTGCGCCTGAAAGATATCCAGGCTCTCTTTATGGGAACGGGAGTGGGAAAACGGGGATACTCAATAGTCGGGCAGGGAGAGTTGGAACAGGTATTGAATGGACATCCTCTGGATCGCCGCTTGTATTTGGAAGAGGCATCGGGAATAAGCAAGCATCGCCAGCAACGGGAAGAAGTTCTACGCAGAATTGCTAATACCAAAGCAGACCTGGTAAGAGTACAGGATATCTTAAATGAACTGAGCAGCCATAAAGAGCAGGTATATGAAAAAGCTCAAAAGGCTACAGCTTATAAGAAATTGTTAGAGGAACACCGCAGTATTGAAAGGGCTTTATTACAATACGAACTCCTGCGAATCGATGCTGCCCTTAAGCAACGCAATGGTGAAAATGAGCTGCTGCAGGATAAAATTCATTCTATTTCCCAGCAGGTTGATGAAATGACCACCCAGTTGGAAAGGATGAACCAATCCATAGAAGCCAGACGGGCTTTAATAGAGCAGTTGAAAGAGCAACGTTATGGACAAGAAACCAGTATTCAATCCCTGCTCACGGAATTAAAACTGAGTGAAGAGCGTCTGAAAAATGCTCAAGAAAGAATACAGGTAGCAACCGAGGACCGGCTTAAATATGAGCAAATGGGAGAAAGTATCAGTACTGATCTGGCTAGAGTAAGGGAAGAGTTTAAGCAGGAATCCCATATGCATCAATTGAAAGTACAATCCTTGCGCGAGCTCCTTATTAAAGAGGAGCAACTGGTTGAACAGATCAAACATTATGAAAGCAATTTAGAACAGATCAAAACAGAATTATTCCAGGCCAGAAACGAAGAGAGTACAACTCGCAATCAGATTAGAGCTGGAGAAGAGAAGTTGACCCGGTTAAAGGAAAGGTATCATCGCTTTGAGATTCAAAAAGAAGAGCTGATAATGCAACAGCAACGAGTTGGTGAAGAGCTGCAGCGCTGTCACCAGCAAATTATGGAAATAAAATCCCGAACCGGTCAAATGGAGTTGGAGATGACCAACTATGGAGAAGAAAATTCTAGATTAACAACCCAACTAAAAAAAACAGAGACCCAACTAGCTGATTTACAACGCCAGCGCATGAGAATAGAAAATGAGCTTTTAGCCATCCAGGAGCGGCAGAAGGCGAGAGTGGGCTATGCCAGTGGAGTTAAAATGTTGATGCAGGAAGACCACAGAGCCATGTTCCCCGGCATAATCGGTGTAGTGGGAGAGATGATCGAGGTTCCTATTGGTTTGGAAGTAGCTATTGAAACTGCCGCAGGCAAGGGTTTGGAAAACATAGTAGTAAGCCAGGTAAGTGAAGCCCGCCAAGCTATTGAGTACTTGAAGGTAAAAAAAGCGGGCCGGGTGACATTTCTACCTTTGGATGTACTTAGACCAGTTCCTATGAACGACAAAGAGATTAAGGCTGTTCAAAACTACCCAGGTGTAATCGGGTTAGCAGCACGTCTGGTAAGCTGTGCAAGAGAAATTCAACCGGCAGTAGACTATCTGTTAGGAAGGGTCCTGATAGTTGAAGATATGGACAGCGGCATCAATTTATTGAAGCAAGAACGCATTTCCTGGCGCATGGTTACCCTGGAAGGGGAAAGCTTTGCCGTTGGGGGAGCCTTAACCGGCGGACTTAAAAGCCGCCAGCCCGAAGGTCTTTTACAGCGACGTCAGGCAGAAAGATCTTTGCTAACCTCCCGGCAAAACATCGATAAGGATATTATGTCCTGTCAAGGGCAGATTGATAGCTTTAGACAGCAGTTGGCAGAGGTTAATAAATATATAGAGCGACTGCATAGCAGTATTACTGAAGATAGAATTCATGTGCAGCTTTTGGAGCAGCAGAACAAAGAGTATGAGCAGCAGTTGGAACGACTAAAGGATGATAAAAGCATTTGCGAAGCTGAGATAGCTGATGCGGTCCAGCAGATTAAGGAGTTAGAAGAAGAGATACTCAGCCTTAAGCAGAAATTACAAGAGCGGGAAATACGCAGTAATGAGTTGACCCAGGCCTTAGAACAAAGTCGCCTAAGTGGGGAAGATTCTCGACGAGAAATAGAAATACATCGTGCCCGGGTGGCCTCCTATCGCGAACAGCTGGAGATCAAAGACCGGGAATTGGAGAACCTGCAGCGCAGTATGGAACAAATGGAGCAGATAGATCAATCTTACCGGCAGTCAGCTCAGGATGCCCAGATCCTTTATCAAAAGCTGACCCAGGAAATCAAACGGGAAGAGCAGCGTATTGCTGAATTAGAACAGGTTATTGCCCAAGGCCGAACTCAATTACAAAAGATAAATGGAAAACTTGAAAAGGAACAGCAAGCTGAGGCTGAAGAGCGTCAAAATGCGGAAACTATAAGCAGCCGTGTAGAACCAGTTAAGCAGGAGTTGGCACATGCACAGCAGCGCATTCATCAAAATGAACTGCTGGTAGCTCGTTTAGAAACAGAACAGCAAGGATTGATGAAGCGGTGGACAGAAAGGTTTGCCGGGGAAGATTATAAAAACGCTGTACCTAATGAAATAAAGGAAGGAGTACGTGAACGGCGCAAGCAACTGGCAGAAATAGAAGCACAAATGGCGCAGTTGGAACCGGTTGATCTCACAGCTATCCAAGAATATCAACAAATCTCTGAGCGCTATGAGTTTCTCTCTCAACAAGTTGAAGATCTAACCGAGGCAGAAAAATCATTAGGCAGCCTGCTAAGAGAGACGGAAAACCTGATGATGAAAGACTTCCTGCAATTTCTTGAGATAGCCAATCGAAGTTTTCAAGAAACTTTTACCGAAATGTTTAACGGCGGAGAAGCCTCTCTAGTTTTGCAAAACCAAGAAGAAACCCTGGATGCCGGTGTGGACTTTGCCATTAAACTACCCGGGAAAAAAGTACAATCCCTTAATTTACTATCGGGTGGTGAACGGGCTTTAACATGTATAGCGTTTATTTTTTCCCTATTAAAGCTAAAACCTACGCCTTTTTGCCTATTAGATGAAATTGATGCGTCTTTGGATGAAACAAATTTGATACGCTATACCCAGTTCTTGAAGAGCATGGCCGAACGAATGCAGTTTGTAATAGTAACTCACCGGCAAGCTACCATAGAGTGTGGTAATCATCTTTATGGTGTGACTATGCCCGAAAAGGGCATTTCTAAGATATTTACTCTAGACATGAGTCAGGCGGAAATCCTGGCGGGATAGATAAAAAAGAGGTGGACTACACGTGGCAATTTTTGATCGATTTAAAGGAAAAAAAACAGAAGAAGGGGCCCAGCAGGCTATCGGGAAGGGAGAGACCGGGGTAGGCAATAATAAAACCTTGCCGGCTGACCAGGAAGAGAAAACCCTTAATAATGAAAAGACGGGCTGGCTACAACGATTCAAAAGGGGTCTACAAAAAACCCGGCAGAACCTGAGTGGACGGCTGGAGTCATTAATCGTTCGTGCTAAACGCATTGATGATGATTTTTGGGAGGAGCTGGAAGAAATATTAATCCAGGCTGATGTAGGGGTAAATACCTCCCTAGCCTTGGTGGAAAAAGTACAGTATGCGGTTAAGAAACAAAAACTCCAGGAACCTGAGCAGGTGCTGGAACTGATTCGTCAGGAAGTTGTTAACTTCCTGACACTTGAAGAAAGCAGCGAGCTGTGTCTAAATTCTTCAGGTCCTTCCGTCATTTTGGTGGTAGGAGTTAACGGGGCCGGCAAGACTACATCTATAGCCAAACTGGCTCACCAGTTCAAACAAGAGCATAAGCGGGTGCTGCTGGCCGCGGGAGACACATTTCGGGCAGCTGCTATTGATCAGCTGCAGATATGGGCAGATCGTATAGGTGTGGATATCATAAAACATCAAGAGGGTGCGGATCCGGGAGCAGTAGTGTATGATGCTATGAACGCAGCCCAGGCACGCCGGGCAGACATACTGATCATTGATACAGCTGGGCGTCTACAGAATAAAACTAATCTAATGAAAGAGATTGGCAAAGTTCGTAAAATCATTGAACGGGAGATGCCGGGGGCTCCTCATGAGGTTCTGCTGGTTGTGGATGCCACTACCGGACAAAATGCCATAAGCCAGGCAAGGCTTTTTGCCGAGGCTACTGGAGTTTCAGGGATTATTCTGACCAAGCTGGATGGTACAGCTAAAGGAGGCATTGTGCTAGCCATTGCTCACGAACTAAAAATTCCCGTCAAATTCATTGGTATTGGCGAGGGAATGGAAGATTTGAGACCCTTTGCGGCGGATATGTTTGCCGCTGCTTTATTTGACCGCAGTTCAGAAGCCGAAGCATAACAATTTGAAACAAGGAGGAAATAGTACATGGTATTAACGGCTATTATTGGAGGAACTGGTGTATATGATCCCGGCCTTTTAGATAATATCAAAGAACACATTCAAGATACCAGTTACGGAACAGTGAAAATTTTACTGGGAGATTATCAAGGTCAGCGGGTTGCTTTTATACCCCGGCACGGCACGGAACACAAGGTACCTCCTCATCTGGTAAACTATAGGGCTAATATTAAAGCCCTTCAGGAGATTGGGGTTAAAAACATCATTGCTACTGCTGCAGTAGGATCACTGAGCTCTGATTATAAACCGGGTTCTTTTGTTCTGGCTGATCAGTTCCTCGATTTTACCCGTACCCGTAAAACCACATTTTATGAGGGTGGTGACCAAGGGGTGATCCACTGCGATATGACTGTTCCTTACTGCCCGGACTTGCGGCAGGCCTTGGTAAAAGGTGGAAACGAGATTAATATTTCCGTATTTAATGGAGGTACTTATGTATGTACGGAAGGACCTCGTTTCGAAACAGCTGCCGAAATAGCTATGTTTAAGCAGTTGGGGGGGCATTTGATTGGCATGACCAGTGTTCCGGAAGTATGTTTAGCTCGGGAATTGGGTATCTGCTACGCCAATATCTCCATCGTTACTAATTATGCAGCCGGTATATCCGCTGGCATCCTTACTCATAGTGAAGTAGTAGAGATGATGTCCAACCGCATTCAACAGGTTAGGGAATTGATAATGCGTAGTATCAAGCATATATCTGTTGCGCCCCAATGTGACTGCGCTCGTATTTTGGAAGAAACAGGAGTAAAGGCTAAATGATAAAAACTATTATCTGGGAAAATGAACAACTTGTGATTCTTAACCAAAACAAGCTGCCGGAAGAAGTAATCTATGAGCCATGTAATTCGGTTCATGAGGTAGCCGAGGCTATAAAAACCCTAAAGGTGCGAGGTGCTCCTTTGATAGGAGTAACAGCCGCTTTTGGATTGGCTTTGGGAGTAACCCAATATGAGGGTTCCTTTGAGAATTTTCACCAGTATTATACATCCATTCGTGAAGAACTGGCGGCTACCCGCCCAACTGCCGTGAATCTATTCTGGGCACTGCAGCGTATGGATGGTGTCTATCATAAAAACTCTCATAAAAGCCCAGCTGAATTAGGAAGACAGATGTTAGATGAAGCCCAAGCCATGTATGAAGAGGACATCAATACGAATAAAATGATCGGTGAACATGGAGCCCAGCTACTTGACAAACCCAGCCGGGTTTTGACAATATGCAATGCTGGTGCTTTGGCTACCTGCGGATATGGCACGGCCTTGGGGGTTATACGCACGGCCTATAAGCAGAATAAAATTATACAGGTTTGGGCCTGTGAGACTCGTCCCGTTCTCCAGGGAGCTCGCCTGACAGTTTGGGAGCTTATGCAGGACAAAATTCCAGTAAAACTAATAACTGATAATATGGCCGGTTACATTATGCAACTAGACCAGGTAGACGCAGTAATAGTGGGGGCAGATCGTATAGCTGCCAATGGTGATACCGCTAATAAAATCGGCACCTATACTCTGGCGGTTTTGGCCAAGTATCATCATATTCCTTTCTATGTTGCTGCTCCCCAGTCAACTATAGACCGATCTCTTGCTTCGGGCCAGGATATACCTATTGAGGAGCGAGCAGCGGAAGAAGTGCGTTCTATCCGCGGTGTGTCCGTGACCGTAAAAGACGTTGAGGTGTTTAATCCCGCTTTTGACGTTACTGATAACAGTCTTATTACCGGCATAATTACCGAAAAGAAAGTCTTGAGACCCCCTTTTGAACATAGCCTCAGACTTTAATTTCAAAGGAGTATAACCCCACCATGAAATATATGGAGAAACGAAAGCAAATCATCAGTATAGGCCAGGAAATCTATCGACAGCGATTAGTGGCTGGGACCTGGGGAAATGTCAGCTGTCGCTTGGCAGCCAGCAATTATATATTAATCACTCCCAGTGGTATGCCTTACGATTCTTTACAACCGCAGGATTTGGTAGTGTTGGATGCAGACGGTACCATAGTAGAAGGAAATCGTAAACCTTCGTCCGAATCTCCATTACATGTGCATATTTATCATGAGCGCCCAGAGGTGGGAGCCATTGTGCATGTCCACAGTCCCTGGGCCTCAGCTTATGCCGTAGCCCGTCAACCTATTCCTATGATACTGGAGGAAAGTGCTCAGGTTTTAGGTGCCAGTGTGCCAGTAGCTTCCTATGCTCATGCCGGTAGCAAAGAACTGGCTTATTCAGCCTGTGCAGCTTTAGGAAAGGAACATAAGGCCGTTTTATTGGCCAATCATGGTCTGGTCGGATTGGGCCAGGATCTAGAAGAAGCTTTGTTAGTGTGTGTGATAGCCGAGAAAACGGCTATGATTGGAGCAATAGCTCGAACCCTGGGAACCGTAAATAGCTTATCTGCTGAAGATATTAACTATCTGCAACAATCTTTCCAGCACTACGGGCAACCCCAGGAAGAACATTAATATAGACCGGAGGTAAAGGTATGAGGATTTTACTGCAAAATATTACTATTTTGCCTATGACCAGCCCGAAGGAGATTATTGAGAAAGGATATGTAATAATTCAAGACCAGGTGATTGTAGCGGTGGGACCAGGAGATCCTCCCCTAGGAGAGTATGACCGGGTGATTGATGGCACTAATCAGCTGGTAATGCCTGGACTTATCAATACTCATACACATGCCGCCATGACCTTGCTGCGCAGTTATGCCGATGACCTGCCTTTAATGGAGTGGCTGGAAACAAAGATTTGGCCGATGGAGGACCGTTTAACTGGGGATGACATATATTGGGGCACAATGTTAGCCATAACAGAGATGATCAAATCAGGTACTACAACTTTTACTGATATGTATTTTCATATGGACAGAGTAGCTGAGGCAGTTGAGGAATCCGGGATAAGAGCTGTTTTGTCAAGGGGAATGATAGGAATTGGTCCTGAGAATCAGCTGGCTTTAGAGCAGTCCCGCCAATTTATACAGGATTGGCAAGGGGGAGCACAGGGAAGGATTACTGTGATGCTGGGACCCCATGCACCCTATACCTGCCCGCCGGACTATCTCAAACAGGTATTAAGCTTGGCCCAAGAAACCGGCGTGGGAATCAATATTCATGTAGCCGAAACCCTCGACGAAATGGATACCATTAAGGGTGATTACGGTATGTCTCCGGTAGCTTTGCTGGAAAAAACGGGAGTGTTTGAAGTCCCGGTATTAGCCGCCCACTGCGTCCATGTTAACGACGAAGATATAGCTATATTAAAAGAATATGGTGTCGGTGTAGCTCATAACCCAGAAAGCAATATGAAACTGGCCAGTGGTATTGCCCCCGTACCGCGCATGTTAGAGGAGGGAATTGCCGTGGGCCTGGGTACTGACGGAGCATCCAGCAACAATGATTTGGACATGCTGCAGGAAACCCGCACTTGTGCCTTATTACATAAAGTGAACAGCATGAATCCCACCGTACTTCCAGCTGAACAGGTTTTGAGCATGGCTACTAGCCTGGGTGCTAAAGCACTGCACCTAGAGGACCAAATCGGCTGTTTGGAGCCTGGATATAAAGCGGACATGATATTAATAAACCTGGACCAGCCCCATATGACGCCCCGTTATGATTTGATAGCCAATCTGGTTTACGCGGGAAAAGCCAGTGATGTGGATACAGTGATTATCGATGGGAACATCGTGATGGAGAACCGTCAACTCGTAACCATAGACGAGAAGAAGGTTCTCCATCAGTGTAGGGAAATAGCCCGGCGTTTGGTGCAAAATTAGTTAGCAGATTAAGAATCTACTTTCCAGCCCTGGCGATAGTGGGTTCCGTCACAAAAAGGCCGTTTCCCACTAAGACCACAGCGGCATAGGGATGTTTTACCGGTCTGATGAGTGATACTACCGTCCACATTCTTTAATTCGTATTCACCTTCTATAACTAACGGGCCGTTGCGTATGACTTTTATACTCAAAGAAGGAGCAGCGGCAGTAGTTTTATAGTCTTTGGCACCAGGACCATTACCAAGGTCGGGGTTTACCAAGGACCCGGGAGGCAGGGAATACTTCAAAGCACCAGAAGGACAGTTATCGATAGTGCGTATAATATCTTCCGGGCTGGCAGCCGCAACATTGACCCAAGGCTTTTGTTGTAAATCGAATACCTGTGGGAGTTGGTTTAAGCACACTGCCGAGTGAGAACAGCGGTCTGGTTCCCAATATACCACAATATCTTTCGTGCGATATTCTTTCATCACTTGGACTCCTTTTGGTATTTATTTCTTTCTTAATACTACTCTTAATGTCAATCTGTGACAAGAAAGAGGTGGGCTATGGTACCGGTGATAGCCTTTGTAGGCAGGCATAATTCTGGAAAAACCACGATTCTTGCCAAAGTAATTAATATTTTACAGCTGCGGGGTATAAAAAGCGGGGTAATCAAGCACAGTCACCACTCTCCGACCCCGGATAACCATGATTCAGGAAAACTGTTTGCTGCCGGGGCTGAGCAAGTGTTTTTAAGTACCCCTTATGTGAGCTTGCTGTATAGAAGGGAAGAAGAGAAACGCCTGGATACAATAATCGAGCAGATTAATCTCCAGGTTGACATTATATTTTTGGAAGGATATAAAAAGTCCCAACATCCTAAGATCGAAATTATCAGACAGGAGGTTGATGCTCACCCTTTAGGGGTCAGCAATGTTATAGCCCGTGTTACCGATGGTGATGGTTTTGAAGACCAAATACCGCTGTTTCGATTTGGCCAGGAAGCTGAATTGGCGGATTTCCTTGTGCAGAAGTTTATTAAATTAGATGTTGACAGCTCAGGAGGTGGTGCGGATGCCTAGAAGACCAAAATGCCGTCGGGTTGGTCATGTACCTAGGGTTAATTATTTTAAGCCAGCCGGAGTTCCAGTTGTGGACCTAGAAGAAGTAATCCTAAAAATTGAAGAAGCGGAAGCACTGCGGCTAAAAGACCTGCTCGGTCTTGAACAGGTTGAGTGCGCTGAATTAATGGGAATATCCCGCACTACGTTTCAGCGTATTCTGGTGGATGCCCACCGAAAGGTTGCTGATGCCATTATTCATGGAAAGGCATTGATGGTACAGGGGGGGAACTATCATTATGATCAAAATTTCGGGGGGGGGAAAAATAAAAACCAGGCAGGGACGTTTTTTCGGTTAGACTAATAGTGCAGTATAGATGTACCCAACTGGTGTAACAGAAAAAACTTCCTGCCTGATATAATTTTTAGGTGACTTGGTTTTCGTCGTGGTTGGTATAACCTTGTTCAACATAGGCTCATGAAATATATATGGTAAAGGAAAAACTATTTATAACATAACCATTGGTTATATTACTGAGAACTTAGTCTTATTTCACCGCTTCCTTCGAGATTATACCCGCCCAATGAAGTGACTCGTTCGATAAATTCCTGACTTTTAATAATCTTAATCAAAAGCTCAAAATGCTCGGGGTCAATAAGATCAGGCAATATACATAATTCATAGGTCTCTTCAGCCAAAGGAACAAAGTCGAGATTCAAAACGTTGGCACTGGCATAAACTCCCATACCTACATCGCAGGCATCATTAGCTACAGCTGCGGCTACTGCCAGATGAGTGTATTCTTCATGGTTGTATCCGTAAATATTTTCTGATTTGAGGTTTTCCTTTTCCAATAGAAAATCCAACAGAACTCTGGTTCCAGATCCCTTTTGACGGTTGACGAAACGGACCTTAGAGCGGGCAAGGTCGGCCAAATTCGTAATATTAAGAGGATTGCCGGCTTTAACAATCAGACCCTGCTGACGCCTGACTAGGGTGAGAAGCTTCCAGTTTGTATTTGGAAGATAACGCTTAAGATAGCTGGTGTTGTAATCTCCGGTCTGAGGGTCAAGTAAGTGTATACCGGCCAAATGGGTTTCCTGGCGCCTCAGTGACATAATTCCACCCATGCTGCCCACATTACTAGATATAAGGCGTATGCCATAGTGCAGTTGCAGCAGATCAGCTAATATATCTATAGCTAGATCATGACTGCCGATACACACTATAGTATTA
Organism: Syntrophomonas sp.; assembly: GCA_003444615.1. Classification (GTDB taxonomy): domain Bacteria; phylum Bacillota; class Syntrophomonadia; order Syntrophomonadales; family Syntrophomonadaceae; genus DTU018. The sequence goes on along the minus strand of DLUN01000101.1, from coordinate 4,873 downwards.
TCAATAGTGTGACGGGACCGGTGTAAAACCACTGGTGTTAATTCCCCGGCCTCCAGTCCTTCATTGCCGCGAGGGATGCGAATGAAACCATCTGATTTAGTCAGACTAGTGGTTATCCCTGCTCCCCGATTTAGTGGGTAAGCGTAATAGCTATTGGGGAGGCGGGCACAATTCACATAAACATATTCATCTACCCCAGCATGGGAGGGTAGCTTGCGCGCGATTTGACATTGTATAGATACTTCCTCAGGTTCACTTATGCCTTGTCTGGCAAATAAGGCTGGCCGGGCCAAAAGATGGAAAACCAGTTGGGCTGATACTGGATATCCTGGAACACCAATAACCGGTTTGTCTTTAATTGAACCTAGAATAGCTGGTTTTCCAGGCCTGATTGCCAGACCATGAACCAATAGCTCTCCCAGTTCATCAATAATAACAGCAGTGTAATCCTCACGGCCCACTGACGCCCCGGAACAAATAACCAGCATGTCCACTTGCTCAATCATCTCTAAAACGGCTTTTTTTATCTGTTTCCGGTCATCAGCCACGATTTTATGGCGAAGAGGAAGAGCACCACACTGTTGGCAGAGTCCGGCTAACATATGGCTATTTGATTCTACGATTTCTCCAGGTGCCATATCGACAGAACCGTAGTTCACCAACTCAGTACCGGTTGGAATAATGCCAACTATCGGCTGGGCTATGACCTCAATTTTATCTACTGCTGCTGTGAGCAAGGCTGCCTGCTCAAAAGGACCAATTCTGGTATAACTGGGTAGGAGCAAGTCCTGAGCTACCATGTCTTCACCGATAGAGCGTATGTGCTGCCAGGGGACGGCTGGCTTGATTATACTAACACCATTGTTTTCATAATTAACGTCTTCTATCATTATTACCGCATCAAAATTATTAGGAACATAATCCCCTGTATCAACTTCCACGTAGTGGTCTGGCTTTATGACAACGGGTGTTCTTTCCGTAGCACCGTAAGTGTCGGCAGCCCGTACAGCAATACCATCCATAGCTGCTGCGGGGTAGTGAGGAGATGAACGGCGGGCATAAATCGCTTTGCTGGTGATGCGATTTAGTGCAGATTCCACAGCAATTGTTTCCGTCAAAGGAGAACAAAAACCTATAGAACTAAGATGGTTCATCCATAATTGGCGCGCTTCATCTAATGGCATATTCTCTATGTAAATCTTGCGTTGCAATTAAAATGTCCTCCCCTAAGATTATTCCTTCAATGGTTAAATTTAGCATATAAATAAAGCATATGCCACTGCAGTCGCGATTTGCCCCTGACCAATAGTGGTATATAATGGGGTACATGTAAGAGTAATTATTGAGGTGCTTTTGGATGAGTGAATTTTTGAAAGTGGTTACCGTTCCAGAGGCTTTGCAGTCAATAGCTTTATCCTTACCCGAAAGAGATTCAGAAACTATTGATTTGCCATCTGCCCTGGGAAGAGAACTGGCCGATGCAGTGTACAGCCCGGAACCCATACCAGCCTTTACCCGTTCAACTGTGGATGGTTATGCTGTCAAAGCTGCAGATACCTTTGGATGTAGCGAGTCTTTGCCTGCTTTTTTAAACTATCAGGGAGAAATACAAATGGGACAAAAGCCTGACTTGGAGATTATGCCAGGTCAATGTTGCTGGATTCCTACCGGGGGGATGCTGCCTTCCGGAACTGATGCAGCTGTAATGGTTGAGTATACTGAGCGTTTGGGTGATGATACTGTTTTGGTTTATAGACCGGTCGCTCCTGGTGACCATATAATGCAGATGGGAGAAGATGCCGCTCAAGGGAGTCTTCTGCTCGGCAAAGACCACTGCCTGCGTTCTCAGGATTTAGGCCTGCTGGCTTCGGCTGGAGTTGAACAGGTGAATGTTAAGAAAAAATACCTGGTTGGCATTATATCAACTGGTAATGAAATTGTAGCTCTGGGCTCTTATCCTCAGCCGGGGCAGGTTAGAGATGTAAACAGCATATCTTTGGCAGCAGCCGTTCAGTCGTCGAATGCCATTGCTAAAACATATCCGATAATACCTGATAACCAGGATATGCTATATGAAGCTGTGGCAACAGCCTGCAGTGAAAACGACTGGGTATTAATATCAGGCGGCAGTTCAATAGGTACTAAAGATATGACTCTGAAGGTATTGATGAGTTTCCCTCAGGCCCAACTACTTTTTCACGGCATAGCAGTTAAGCCAGGTAAACCTACCCTGGCAGTTAAAAATGGAACCAAGCTGGTGGTGGGTTTACCTGGTCATCCGGTTTCTGCTTTGACCATGTTTGGGGTAGTGTGCAAACCATTCCTGGATGCAAAACCAGCCTCGCAGTTAACAGCGATAGCCGGAGTCAATATAGCCTCCCAGGCTGGCCAGGATGATTATGTAGCCGTTTATCTGGAAGAAAAGAATGGTCAAATGGTTGCCCAACCCTTACTGGGAAAATCAGGGCTGATGACTATTCTTTCCAAAGCAGATGGTTATATTCATATTGGTTACCAGCAGCAGGGCGTCTATTGTGGTGAAACCGTTGTAGTTACTAGATTTGACTAGAGGCGGTGCTATATATAATAATGGCCCAGATGAGTTTGGATGAGGCAATTGCAAGATGCCAGTGTGAAGTTAGGTTAGTGGCAACTACCAGGGAAAATACTACCAGCGCATGGCTTCTAAACCAATCCTTAGTTTTTAATCTTCCTGGTCATCCTACCAGAGGCTATATTCTGTTTCATGCGATGATATGACCAGTACTCAATTATTTGAGCGGACTTAGGCCGGCCAACGAAAGGTGGATGTTACTGCCTTTAAATCAGGCCAATATAAAGAGACCGCCCCATCGATGTCTGTATAGGGGAGTATTAACCATCACTTCTGAGGGAGAATGCCAGCTGGTTCCTTCAAATTTGCGGTTAGAACAACCTGGATGGGAGGTTATTGCCGACATACCAGGCTTAGACCAACAAGATGAAAGTAATTGTCGCTGTCTGCTGGTAAGTGATGAACAGGCGCTGATTAGTCATTGAGCAGTGATTGAATATCCTCTTTTAGCTCTTCACACTTCTGGTTTAGAGCGGAATAATCCATGGCTTTAATATAAATATCCTCCAGCTGATCATGCAGGTGTTTAGCCAACTCTATCCACTCTATAGCCTCATTGACCCCGCTGTCCATTCGGTCTTGGGCCAGGGCGATTCGTTTTGCATAAGGGTTGAGGGAGTCGGGAGGCAGAAGCCCATCAAAATCTAATTGCCGTCTATATCGTATAGTGGCAAGGTGCTCAGCATAGGGAAACAAATAATCACTTGTATTCATCAAAGCCCGGTTGTATTCCGGCAGGAAGATTATATCAACTGAGAGCGGATCCAAGGGATTATGATATATCTCAGCATTTATCCCCAGTAGTTCAAGGGTATGAACTACGTGTTCCATCAAATTCTCAACACCGCTGCCGGGACTTCCTTTAACGGCAAATATATCGGTATCTGCTGCGATTATGTGGTCTGGTTTTAATACTATACCTACCGGGGTTATAGCTCCGGCAAACAAATGGCGCATGTAAGCATCTTCGGCTGCCGCTGTTCCCTGCAAAAAATCCTCGGTTAAAGCCAGAGCGTTGCGGTAGACTATTTTTTTATCGCGAACTTTTTGCAGATATACCGACCATTCTTCCAAGGCTAGATAGGACTCTTTCAGGCGATGATAGGCCCGCTGAAAGCAGAAAGATATTTGCTCGCTAATATCGATAACCCTGGATCTCTGCCCAGCTATGAGGTAGATGCTGCCAGTATTGCCCCAGATCGATTATTTCATCTACGGCTCCCGGATTTTGCGGGTCAATTATATGGGGAGCCGTGCCATCCAAAACAGCGGCTTGGTGAGATCCTATCACGATGCCATCTAGTGATTCTGGATCGGAAGAACACCAGTGATACTCAATATCATAATCCCGGTCCAGGAAACACTGGGCTATTTCCTTCATAAAATGGGATTTTCCTACCCCTGGTCCGCCTTTTAATATGAATTTTCGCTTAACGGTAGGTCTCACCAAGTAGTGGTAAAATGAATAAAAGCCCAGACGGCTGTTTCCGCCGGGGAAAAAGTGACGCGACTTACCCATAAAATTCGCCTCCCAAATAGTTTAATGGTGAAGAACTATGTATTATGTATATGTAGTAATAAAAAATTTAAGTTCACTAATATTTGACTGGTTATTATCAGAGCATGAGGGAACATTCTTATATATTGGGCATGGGGAGCCAACTTTTGCTTAGTTTAACTGATAGGAGCTCAACNNTGTCAAAAAACTGGAAGATAGAACCGGTTGATTCTCAGACCGTCCAGCTGTTGAAAGGGACTTTACATATTTCTGAATTGCTGGCTTCAATTCTTGTGCGACGGGGAATAACTGATCCGGGAGAAGCCCAGTATTTTTTGTTTGCTGATCGTAAGGATTTGCTTTCCCCCGAAGAGATTCCGGGTTTACCGGCTGCGGTGCAGCGAATTGAGGAGGCTATAAAGAAAAAGCAAAGAATTGTGGTATATGGTGATTATGATGTGGATGGAGTGTGCGGTATTGTAATCCTGCTGGAATGTTTGCAAGCCCTGGGGTCTCAGGTGCAACACTATATTCCTGACCGATTCGAGGAGGGCTACGGTTTAAACGTAGCCGCGGTAGAAAAGCTAGCTAGTCAAGGTACGCAGATGTTGATTACGGTAGACTGCGGCATAAACTCGGTGGAGGAAGTTGCTCGAGCTAATGAATTGGGTATGGAAGTAATAATTACTGATCACCATACCCCAGAGACAATCCTACCTGAAGCTACCATCATCGTTAATCCCCGTTTGGGAGCACCGGAA
>DLUN01000212.1 GCA_003444615.1 Syntrophomonas sp. | reverse complement strand
AGCAATCACATCACTGGTTGCTTCCACCACACACAGCAGCCGGCGATTACGTCCCTGGTCTTGACATATGGCACAGGGATCAATATCGGTTAAGCATCCACAGGTCGAACAAGGAGACGCCTTTTCCCGGGCATCGATAATGGCTTGGGCTATCTGGCGGGCTTCGTTTTCCGGCAGTTTCAAAATAAAAAGCGCCAGCCGCTGGGCGGTTTTAGGCCCGATAGTAGGAAGCTTCAACAGTTGATCGATTAAGTTTTCTAGAGGTCGGGCTAAACGCAACCTGATATCCCCCTTACTGGTAGTACGACTTTCTCTTGACTCAGGTTTCCTTTCATGTTGCTTCTTCGCTGTCGCTCCTCGCATCTTGGAGCGAGCCGGCCAACGCTCCTGCAAAGCCTTCTATGTGGGCATCGCCCTCTGCAGATGCTGCATCCGAGACGGTGTTTTCATTCATCGTAGCCTGCTTTTCAGGTAACTTATAGCCCCGGTATGTTTAATCCTCCGGTGATGCGGGCCATTTCAGCAGACACCATTTCCTGAGATTTACGAATTCCTTCGTTAACCGCTGCTACCACCAGATCTTCCAGCATTTCTACATCATCAGGGTCAACGGCTTCGGGGCTGATTTTAACGGAAATCAATTCCTGCTTGCCATTAACTACTACGGTCACTGCACCTCCGCCGGCGCTAGCTTCAATTTCTCTTTGCTCAAGTTCTGCCTGCATTTTTACAATTTGCTCTTGAACTTTCTTAGCCTCTTTGAGCATCTTGCTCATGTTCCCGCCCATGCCCGGACCAAACTTCATATATTGAACCTCCTTATAATTTAGATTTCAAATTCAGTCCTTTATTTCTACAATGTCTTCACCAAACAATTCTTTGGCCTTTTGTACAACAATATCATTATACTGATCATCATCCAAGAAAATAAACTGTATTTCCAATGGACGCCCGGTTATTTCTTGCAACACCTCCGCCAGTATATCCCGGTTAGGTTTTTCTTCCATTCTTTCTTTGTGGAATTTATACCCCCTGCGATAACCAATATAAACGGTGTCATCTTTCATTCCCAAAAGCCTGCCCTGGCACAAGAGTGCATGGGTAGGTATTTTGCGTTCTTTTACGCCGGCCAGTATTTTATTCCACATGGTATCCCGCGCTTCTTTTGGCTCACGGCGCCCTACTGGCGCAGTTTTTACCGGGGAAGGCTGTTTTTTGCTGACCGTAGCTGGGGGCTCTTCCCGGGTAAACAAGGCCGTAATCTCCAAGAACGCCATTTCCAATATAAAGCGCTGTCCTTCGCTGAATCTCAGTTTATCTGCTGTATCCGCCAGTATCCGTAATGCCTGTAGGATTCTAGCTGTTCCTGCTTTTTTGTGCTGTTGCAGCGCCGCGATACTGGCCTCAGTAACTACGGCAAAACCGGTGTCTTGTCCGGTGGTATGATACAAGAGAAGGTCGCGCAAATACCAAGTGGTCTCCCGGGCAATCTGCTGAGCTTCCCTGCCTTGTTGCAGAGCGGTTGCCAGCATCTGTAACACCTGACCGGAATCACCCGACCAAACCCCATCGATTAACCGGGATAAGAAAACATCATCCACCAGACCCAGAACATCCAAAACATCTTCTTTGGAAATCTGTTCTCCCCGGTAGGAATACACCTGTTCCAGAGTGCTCAATGCATCCCGCAGCCCCCCATTGGCACGGCGAGCGATTATATCCAGGGCGGCTGGCTCCACCACCATTTGGTTGGCATCAGCCACCTGTTTGAGTCTTCCTTTCATCTCCTCCATGGTTAGACGCCGGAAGTTATAGCCCTGGCAGCGGGACCGAATAGTGGCGGGAATTTTTTGCGGTTCAGTGGTAGCCAAGATAAACATAACTGATTCCGGTGGCTCCTCAATAGTTTTTAGCAAGGCATTAAATGCTTCCATGGTAAGCATATGCACCTCATCGATAATATACACTTTTTTCTTGCCTTGGGCGGGAAGAACTCGCACTTTCTCCCTTAAATCACGTATCTCGTCTATGCCGCGATTAGAAGCAGCGTCAATTTCAATAACATCCATGAAATTGCCATTATTGATATCCTGACAGCAAGAACAGCTATTGCACGGCTCACCTTCCTGGGGCTGCTCGCAGTTAACTGCTTTGGCTACTATTTTAGCTATGCTGGTCTTCCCAGTACCCCGAGGTCCGGAAAAAAGGTAAGCATGAGCTAAGCGGTTTTCACGAACCCCATTGCGCAAAGCAGTGACCGTCTGTTCCTGTCCCACAACTTCATCAAAGCGCTGTGGTCTCCAAACGCGATACAATGCCAGGTAAGCCATGGTTGTCCTCCTTTTTAATTCCCTGGCCGGGAAATCAAGCCAGCAGTATATTACTCACATTATACAGGAAAAAGAATTAAGACGAGAAGGTGACCAGGCGGTCAGAAAAAATTAAAAGGCTTTCCGGTTGGAAAACCTTAAATTTTAATGCCGTGCACCTGGCCTCGAAAATACTTTCCGGGCGATACTCCAGCAGTTTGCTCCATTCAGGCTACCCTGCGTCACACAGGATGGATTCTTTAGTGCTGCTTCCTTCCGGACCTGACACGGTTCAGAATGTCCTGTTGCGCCGGACCCAAACTTCAACGCCACTTACTCGAGCCAGACCCCACAAAGTAAGCCCTCAGCTCAGGAATTCGACCCTGCTGTAGCGGGTTGCAGGTTACAGGGCACCGCTAATTCCCCATCTAGCACGGCAAATCTTAAGCAACATTTCATAAAAAAACTTAAACCTGTCATCGGCTGTTCCGGCCAAGTGACGTGGCAATCAATTAACTAACACCGTATATCGACATAGAGATTACCACGCCCCTTTCAGGGGCTCGCAATGACAATAGTTTACTTCCGGGTAAACCATTATCTCCCGGTTTTTCGTCTTTTCAAGGAGATTGGCTAGTTCATTGTAACCTCTTTAAGGGATGATTGCAAGAGGCAGAAG
>DLUN01000051.1:2893-3696 GCA_003444615.1 Syntrophomonas sp. | reverse complement strand
GTCACGTTTTTGCGCAGATTTCTGCCTTCTATCAAACCGGCCAGCCCAGTTGTAAAAGCCACCCGGTACAAGGCTATTACCATAGCTGGAGCAACACACAAACGAATCATAATTGATGCGGTGGACATGCATAAAACGGCGAAAAATATAGCCGCTAATAAAGGAACTGTTCTCATGCCTCAACTCCGAGATAGGACTGAATTACCCGCTCGTCCTGTTTGACTTCTTCCGGGGGACCGTCGGCGATTTTGCGTCCGTAATCCAGTACCGCTATGCGCNNGTCACGTTTTTACGCAGGTTTCTGCCTTCTATCAAACCGGCCAGCCCAGTTGTAAAGGCTAACCGGTAAAAGGCTATTACCATCGCTGGGGCAACACATAAACGGATCATAATTGATGCGGTGGACATGCATAAAACCGCGAAAAATATGGCTGCTAATAAAGGAGCTGTTCTCATGCCTCAACGCCAAGATAGGACTGAATTACCCGCTCATCCTGTTTCACTTCTTCCGGTGGACCGTCAGCGATTTTGCGACCGTAATCCAGTACCGCTATGCGCTCACAAATATTCATGACCAGGTTCATATCATGTTCCACCAGCAGTATGGTAAGCTTCATCTGCTCCCGAAGCTGATAAATCAATTCCATGAGTTCCGCTTTTTCCCCAGCGTTCATACCAGCGGCTGGCTCATCCAATAACAGCAAAGTAGGCTCCAATGCCAATGCCCGGGCTATCTCCAGACGGCGCTGTTCACCATAGGCCAGGTTAACCGCATATTCCATTTTCTTATTCAGCAAACCTAC
>DLUN01000051.1:0-2623 GCA_003444615.1 Syntrophomonas sp. | reverse complement strand
GGCAGGCCCAACATGCTGCTCCAAAAACCGCTGCGGGTGACACCGAAACTGCCCATACGCACATTATCTAAAACCGATAGTTTTTGAAACAGCCTGATATTCTGAAAAGTACGGGCTATTCCTAAACTGGCTATTTGATGAGCCTTGGCACCGTTAATACTCTGCCCGCGAAAGCTGATAGTTCCTTCGCTGGGATCATAAATACCGGTGATCAGGTTAAACAAGGTGGTTTTGCCAGCCCCGTTAGGACCGATTATCCCGTATATTTGCTGTTCTTCTACCTGTAGACTAACTCCATCCAGAGCCCTGAGGCCTCCAAACTCCTGGCTAATCTCATTAAGAGTTAATATGGGCATTAGCCTGCACCTCTTTTCTAGCCCAGCGTTTGCGGATGTCATATATCCTAACATCACCCAGCAGTCCATTGGGTCGGAAAATCATCAAAATCACCAATAAAGCCCCATAGAATAGCAGCCGGTATTCAGCTACTACTCGGAGCAGTTCCGGAGCCAGCGTCAAAATAGTGGCCCCTATTAACGTTCCCGGAATGCTTCCCATACCACCTAAGACCACCATGTTTAACAATTCGATGGATTTCATGAAGGCGAAATCCTGGGGACGGATGAAATACATATAATGAGCATAAAGGCCTCCGCCCAGACCCCCGAGGAAAGAGCCGACTGTAAAAGCCATAACTTTGAGGCGAGTGGTATCCACACCGCAAGATTCGGCGGCAATCTCATTTTCACGAATGGCATACCAGGCTCGTCCTATACGGGAATTCAACAGTTTGGCATTTAATACTATGATTATGGCTACTAGGGTAAAGACCAAGACAAAATTGGTGTGTTGGGGAATGCCAGCCAGACCAACGGCCTTGCCTCCCGGTTCAAAATTGAGAAAAAATACCCGGATAATTTCGGCAAAACCAATGGTAACCATAGCTAAATAGTCACCTTCCAAACGTAAGGTGGGAATCCCAATCAAACAGCCAAATAAAGCGGCCACCATGGCTCCAGCCAAGAGGGATAGCCAAAAGGGACAGGCAAACTGCATGGACAAAATAGCTGATGTATAGGCCCCCAGGCTCATAAAACCAGCATGCCCCATGGAAAGCTGTCCTGTAACCCCGGTTATGATATTAAGTCCCAGAGCCAGAATGATATTGATTCCTATCAGAATTAAAAGGCGTAGATAGTATGGGTCTATATATTGTGTCAAATATGCATCCATTAGCGATCCACCTATACTTTTTTAGTAATCTTCTGGCCTAAAATTCCTTGCGGCCTGATGAGCAGAACCAGAATGAGTACCCCAAAGGCAATAGCATCTTTATAGGATGAGGTTAGATAAGCTACCCCCATTATTTCCATTACTCCCAGAGTCAGGCCGCCTATCACGGCTCCGGGGATAGAACCTATACCACCCAGTACGGCAGCAGCAAAAGCTTTTAACCCGGCCATCATCCCCATATAAGGCCAAACCGCGTTATAATATATTCCTACCATTACGCCACCCGCTGCGGCTAAAGCTGAACCCACCGCAAAGGTAAAGGAAATAACCCGGTTTACGTTTATGCCCATCAAATAAGAAGCATCCAAGTCCTGGGAGGAAGCGCGCATGGCCTTGCCGATACGGGTCTTGTGGATCATAACCTGCAGGCCGATCATCAATAGGGCTGAAAACACCAGAATGAGTATCTGCAGCAAGGATACTTCAGCAAATCCCAGATCATAGGTTTGGGAATTAAAAATACTGGGATAGCTGCGGGTGTTGGTCCCGGCTAACAGGGCTAATAAGGTTTGCAGAAAAATGGACACACCGATGGCACTTATCAGAGCCGATAGTCGGGTAGACTTGCCTCGTAAGGGTCGGTAGGCCACTCTCTCAATCAGCATCCCCACCATCATACAAAAAACCATAGCACTGGCCATAGCCACAAAGATGTTGGCCCCCAAGACGGTAACCAGAAATAGCCCCACGAAAGCGCCGATCATGTAAACCTCTCCGTGGGCAAAGTTTATGAGCTGTACAATTCCGTACACCATGGTATAACCCAGGGCAATCAATGCATAGGTGCTGCCCAGGGTTAGTCCGTTGAGTAATTGTTCCAGGAACATGGACGTCCTCCCCTGTTGCGATGTAGACTATACACAGTTTAGCACAGATCGTCTCATTCTGTGGCTAAACTCTGCATAGCTTGACAATGGCCCATCCCCGAAAGGACGGGCCACTGCTATTATGCGGAAATCTAGTCAATATTTACTGGGATCTTGGTTACCAAAGAAGGGAATACTCCGTCTTTGGCTGTAACCACATATACCGGGCTCTTAATGGGTTCGCGGTTTTCACGAATAGTAGTATTGCCGGAAACACCAGGATAATCTTTCAGCTTAGCTATTTCATCCTTGAAAACCTTAGGATCGGAACTGTTAGCCTGTTCCATAGCATAGGCTAGAATCATTACCGCATCATAGTATTGAGCTGAGAACATATCAGGTTCTTCGTTGTATAGCTCGCGATATTTTTCTACAAATTTGGCAGTCTGTTCGCTGGGTTGATCCGCCGAGAATCCGCAGTATAAGAATACTTTTTCTTCTACTGCGTCACCGCCTAATTTAAG
>DLUN01000207.1:2312-4065 GCA_003444615.1 Syntrophomonas sp. | reverse complement strand
AGATGTGTATAAGAGACAGGAGCTGCTTCTTTCACCAGTTGCCAGGGATCCTTATAGGTGTCAGCAGCCCAGCCCAGATGGTAAGCATACCAACGGCAGGATTCATATTTCATAGCCATATCAGCCAGCGCAATTTTAATATGTTCAAACTTATCAGCGATAGGAGTACCCCGATGGGTTTTTTGCATAGCGTATTGCCTGCCTTCCTCATAAGCGGAAGCAGCTATGCCTAGAAAGAGACCAGTAAGACCAACTTTGCCATAGGCCATGGCTATCTTTAATGCCCATAATCCCTGGCCTCTCTGCCCCAAAAGCTGGGACTGATCAACTTCTACATTGTTCAGATAAACATCATACAGAGGACCGCCTTTTGCACCAATCTTATTCCATTTTTCCGAGAGGGAGTAGCCAGAGCAGAATTTTTCAATAATAAAGGCACTGGCCTGATCGGTGTCTTCTTCCCGGGCGATAATTACCATTGGCCCGGGATAACCAGCATTACTTATGAAACGTTTAGTTCCGTTAAGGATGAAATTATCGCCGTCAAATCTGGCCGTGGTGGTCAATTGCCTTGGATCTGATCCAGTACCCGGTTCCGTAAAAGCAAAGGAAAAGATCTCCTTCCCCTTCATGCCGCGCGGCAGATAGTAGTTCTTTTGTTCCTCTGTTCCTAGAGCATGGATTACACTGAGCCCTACTGTGTTTACGGAAATGATCATACCTACACCTGGACATACACTGGAAAGTTGTTCCAGGGCTAAAATATAGTCCAGATAACCTGCCCCGCCACCTCCATACTCCTCTGGGAACGGTATCCCGAACATTCCCAGCTCTCCCAACTCCATCAGCATCTCATCCGGAATATGGTTGGTGTTCATAATAGTGTCCACCATAGGCTTGATTTGGTGGTGACTGTAATCATAAGCTGCTTTTTGAATAAGTTTTTGTTCTTTACTTAAGGAAAAGTCCATGGTTTCCCCTCCTTTGTAACTGTGGCTGAACTAATTGACATCCCCAAAATGGTTTGGTTAAACTCGGCTAGCTTTCATTACTGCAAATAACAGACCAAAGCTTTGGTTATGGTGCATAATACTGTTATTCAAACCATATTCAGCCATGGCCAAATTTAGATATCCATGTAGTCAAATTTATGCCCACATAGGTGATACCAAAAGTTGCATAGGTTGGGCTGATTATTGAGCTACAGGCGGGGTTCCCATAAATAGGACTTGAGTTAAGGTGTATTAAAAGAATTGCACACTAGGCAGCCATGACGGCTGACTTAGGCCGGTAATACCACAATAGAAATTTAACCCTGCCTCGATGGCAGGGTGTCTGCTTTAATACATAGCCACATTGCCGCAAATGATTCTACCTGTGTCATCGCGAGGAGCGGAGCGACGTGGCGATCTATTAACTTATACCGCAATTCAGCATTGAGATTACCACGCCCCTTCGGGGCTCGCAACATCAGGAGTGCCGGAACGGCCAATGACACGTCCGTAATCTTCCATTTTCACAGCAATTCCTGAAAGCCAAAACATAAAGAAGACAGGGGGAGATGTACCCTGTCTTCCTATTACGATCTAGTAGGGGCAATATCATTTAGCATCTGTTCTGCCTGAGAAAATTTCTTTTGCTGGTCGGTACTGACATAGGGTAAATGGCGCTGGGCAGCCTGCACCTGTTTCATAGCCTTTTGATATTCCATTTCCGCATGCTGAATTTCATAAGCTATCTGACTGGCTCGGGC
>DLUN01000207.1:1735-1987 GCA_003444615.1 Syntrophomonas sp. | reverse complement strand
TTGCCAAAGGAGGTGGTTCCGGAATTTGCAGGATTAATAGGAACCGGTCTGGCCTGCCTTTTTATGGGTTCGTCAAATTTAAGAAGCAGACAAATTGCAACTGAATGATGCACAGGTTAACAAAGGATTTTTCATCACTAAACTTGCCTAATGGGAGGAATTAATCATGAATTTCAGATTAACAGAAGAACAAGAAATGATCAGACAAATGACCGCTGATTTTACTGCCAATGAGGTTGTGCCTTATGCAGG
>DLUN01000207.1:610-1502 GCA_003444615.1 Syntrophomonas sp. | reverse complement strand
TGTCAAAATACATAGTATGCGATGAGCTTGCTCAAGGTGATGCCGGTCTTACAACAACTATGCTGGCCTCCACCCTTCTGGCTTCGGATCCTATCTGGGTGGCAGCCAATGATGAGCAGAAAAAATGGTGGTATGGCCGGATGCTGGAAGGAGCAATCTGTGCTTTCTGTCTGACCGAGCCAGAAGCTGGTTCTGATGCTCTGGGTCTGTCATGCAAATGTGTCAAGGACGGTAACGACTATATTCTTAATGGAACTAAGCAATTTATCACCAACGGTGAATTTGCCAAAAACCTGGCTGTTATCGCTACCCTAGACAAGAAATTAGGAAACAAAGGCATATGTGCTTTTATGGTGGACAGAGACACTCCAGGCATTACCGTTGGACCCAAAGAAGATAAGCTGGGCATCAGAAGCACCAGTACCAATCAAATTATTTTTGAAGACGTAAGAGTACCTGGTTGGATGATGTTAGGCGGTGAAGGAGAGGGAACTCCCATTTTAATGGAGACCCTGGATCTTTCCCGTACTGCCATTGCTGCCATGGCTACCGGAATTGCTACTGCGGCATTAAATGCATCTATCACCTATGCCAACGAAAGACATCAATTCGGCAAACCGATAACGGCTTTTCAAGCTATTTCCTTCATGCTGGCCGATATGGCTACAGCCGTTGAAACTTCCCGACTGCTGTATCAGAAGGCCGCCTGGCTGCAAGATAATGGACAGCCCTTCAAAATGCTTTCCAATATGGCTAAGATGTACGCGGCAGACTCCGCTATGAAAGTGTCCACCGATGCAGTACAAATACATGGTGGATATGGCTATGTTCGGGAATACCCGGTGGAGAAGTATATGCGTGACGCCAAAATAATGCAGATATTCGAAGGAAC
>DLUN01000207.1:0-332 GCA_003444615.1 Syntrophomonas sp. | reverse complement strand
ATGTGGCATGGCATAGTCGTGGATAGCATCCTCAATCTGGGAAAGTTCTTTTTATGAGTTCATCGGTAGCGTCTTCGAATACGGTTTCTCATTTCCAATCCATCACTTCTGAACTGGCTAATTTGCACAAGGCCCAATTTTCCTGTATTCACTGGAGGCATAATAATTTCATGCTTAACAGGGTATAAGACCACATATCCCGGCAGGACTGCCAGGTAGGCTGGTTATTTTCGTGAAGGGGAGAGGCATGGGAGAAAGAAGATAGGGAAGCAGCATGGGCCGAGACTGTTAAAGCATTTTCCACAGGCAGCACTTCTGTTAAGCAAAGAAAT
>DLUN01000241.1:3229-4255 GCA_003444615.1 Syntrophomonas sp. | reverse complement strand
GGAGTGGTCAATGGCTTGGCTGTTTATGGAGCAACTGTGGGGACGGTTATAGAAGTGGAAGCTACCAGTATTCCGGTTAAGCCCGGCCAAGGGGTATGGACTGTAACCGGGGTTATTGAAGAAGAACAGATGGGAGGTGCTGGCCACAGCTATACCCGCAAGGGGATGGCTAAGGGAGCAGTGGAAAACGTGCTCACTGTGTTGCGCTCCCGTTATGGAATAAATACCCGGGATTATGATATACATTTGAATTTTCCAGGAGGGGTACCGGTGGATGGACCCTCGGCAGGAATTGGTATGGCCACGGCGATATACTCATCTATTACTCAGCAACCCGTTGATAATCTACTGGCTATGACCGGCGAATTATCAGTACAGGGTAAAGTGAAGCCGGTAGGCGGAATAATAAGCAAAATTGAGGCGGCCCGGCGGACAGGACTGAAAAGGGTTATTATTCCTGCAGACAATTGGATGGCCACCTTGGATGGTATAAAAGATATAGAAATAATAGCTGTTAAAGAGCTGGATCAAGTTTTAAGCTTGGCTTTTGCCGATGGTGATAAGAAAATTAATTCTTTCATCGGCAAATATAGCTGGCATGGTCCTAAACACGTAGGAGGGCTTATTGCGCCGGATACTGACATATAGTAGAATGGATTTGCTTGGAGGTGTTAAATTAAATGGAAAACCAAACCACCTGCCGCTATATTCCCATGCTGCCTCTGCGTGGGGTATTAGTTTTTCCATATACCGTTATTCATCTGGATGTGGGACGGAAAAAATCCATTAGCGCTATTGAAGAAGCTATGATGGATACCAAAGAGATATTCCTGGCCACCCAAAAAGAAGCTCAGACCGATGAACCGGAGATAGAAGATATATATACTGCTGGTACAGTAGCAGAGATAAAACAGATTCTTAAAATGCCCGGCGGTACCATGAGGGTGCTGGTGGAAGGCTTACACCGGGCCAAAATAACGCGGTTTATATCTTCTGAACCTTACATGCAGGTTGAAATAGAAGAGT
>DLUN01000241.1:1359-2892 GCA_003444615.1 Syntrophomonas sp. | reverse complement strand
GAAGCCCGTGATGTAGCTCATCGCCTGGAGCTCCTTTGTGAAATGCTGGCCACCGAAATGGAGGTCCTGGAATTAGAGCGCAAGATTAATATCCGGGTGCGCAAGCAGATGGAAAAAACCCAGAAGGAGTACTATCTGCGGGAACAGATGAAGGCTATCCAAAAAGAATTGGGAGATAAAGACGAACGAGTTGCTGAGGTTGAAGAATTAAAAGAACGCATTAACAAGGCGAAGTTACCTAAGGAAGCTTATGAAAAGGCTTACAAGGAGCTAGAACGGCTGGAGAAAATGCCGCCCATGGTAGCGGAAGCAGTGGTGGTACGCAATTACCTGGATTGGCTTTTATCCTTGCCCTGGTCAGTAGAAACCAAAGACCGCCTGGACTTAAAAGTAGCGGAAAGGATTTTAGATGAAGATCACTACGGCTTGGAAAAACCCAAGGAACGGATTCTAGAATACCTGGCTATTCGCAAACTGGCCAAGAAAATGAAAGGCCCGATTTTATGTTTGGTAGGACCTCCCGGTGTAGGTAAGACCTCACTGGGCAAGTCAGTAGCCCGTTCCCTTAATCGGAAATTTGTCCGCATGTCCCTGGGAGGAATTCGTGATGAGGCGGAAATAAGAGGCCACCGGCGTACTTATGTTGGCTCTATGCCCGGCCGGGTTTTGCAGGGTATGAAACAAGCCGGCTCGAAAAATCCAGTATTTCTCTTGGATGAAATAGATAAAATGACCATGGATTTTCGTGGAGATCCGGCTTCTGCTCTCTTGGAAGTACTGGATCCGGAACAGAATTCTACTTTTAGCGATCATTATTTAGAAACAGCCTTTGACCTTTCTAAAGTAATGTTTATTACGACGGCCAATTCTACCTATAACATTCCCAAACCCCTGTTAGATCGCATGGAAGTAATAGAAATAAGCGGCTATACCGAAGAGGATAAAGTTCACATAGCCTTGGATTACCTTATACCTAAGCAGGTTAAGGAACACGGCTTAAGTGAACATAATATTACTTTTTCCGAAGGGGCTGTTCGCAAGATTATCCGTGAATATACCAGAGAAGCCGGAGTGCGCAACTTAGAACGGGAAATTGCCTCAGTGTGCCGGAAGGTAGCCCGCCAGGTAGTTGAAGATAAAAATACCATGGTTACTGTAACTGCTGGTAACTTGGGTAAATACTTAGGAGTGCAGCGCTATCGTTATGGCGTGGCGGAAAGGGAAAACCAGATTGGTGTGGCCACTGGCTTGGCTTGGACAGAAGTAGGCGGGGATATTCTCTCTATAGAAGTTGCCTTGCTCAAGGGCAAAGGGAATTTAACCCTAACTGGCAAACTGGGTGATGTAATGAAGGAGTCGGCTCAAGCTGCCCTGACCTATGTTCGATCCCGAGCTGAAGAACTAGGCATTCCTGAAGATGTACGCCAGGAGCATGACATTCACCTGCATGTTCCCGAAGGAGCTATTCCTAAAGATGGTCCTTCTGCGGGGATAACCATAGCTGTAGCGCTGGCTTCGGCTATGTCAGGAAAG
>DLUN01000241.1:637-1093 GCA_003444615.1 Syntrophomonas sp. | reverse complement strand
CATATGGATGAGGTGCTTAAGGAAACCCTGATCGACAACTAGATTAAGTAAGTGTTTTTAATGGCTGCTGTTGAACTGAAGGAAAATGCTTTTTGTGCTGGTATAAAGATTAATCTCCCCGAACTGGGCCTGTAGCAGATGGAACTCATTATTAGCTAAGCCGGGAGAATGTGCTTAACAACGTTGTCATCAGCACGGGAGATATTAACCTAGATTTTACGGTGAGGTAAGTATGAAGATTAAACAGGCGGAGTTTGTGGGTGTATTTGTGGATATGAACCAGCTTCCTACGGATCAGCTGCCGGAAGTAGCGATTGTAGGTCGCTCCAATGTGGGCAAATCTTCTTTGATTAATCGCCTTGCCAATCGTAAAAACCTGGCCAAATCCAGTTCCACTCCGGGCAAGACCCGTACTATAAACTTCTACTGTTTCAATCGTTCCTGGTACCTGGTGGA
>DLUN01000241.1:0-362 GCA_003444615.1 Syntrophomonas sp. | reverse complement strand
GGTGTAATACTCCTGGTGGACATACGTCATTCTCCTTCTGTGGATGACCGCACCATGAAAGACTGGCTGGAACATCACCAGATCCCTTTCATGGTAGTAGCCACCAAAGCCGATAAATTGTCGCGTTCAGCCCGTCAAAAGAACCTGGCTATGATTCGCAGGGAACTGCAGCTGCCCATGGAGCAGCCTCCCCTGGGCTTTTCTGCTGTAAGCGGCGAAGGACTGGAAGAACTTCTCCAGGCCCTGCAGGAAATTACGGAATCGGAGCCGATTCCACCCTCGCTTTCATAAAATCGATAAACTCTTGGTCATCTCCCCATATTCCAGCTCATGTTCTACCTCCTGTCCTTATCAACTGACTT
>DLUN01000035.1:4373-4649 GCA_003444615.1 Syntrophomonas sp. | reverse complement strand
TACGGGAACATGGGCTTCTCCAATGAACGCGACCGCTGCGTCGCCGGTTAAGTTAAAATTCCGGTAAATCCAATGAGGAGCAAGTTCCTTACCGGTGTATTCAATTTCTTTGTCAATCACTAGAATTTTAATCACCGAATTCCCACCTTTCGGAAAGCGTCTTGATTGGTAATGCAGGATGAACACCCCCCACAGGGTTCATCACCATCCTGATAGCAACTCCAAAGTGAATCCAGATTCACGTCTAGCAACAAGGCCTGACGCACAATGTCTTCT
>DLUN01000035.1:2832-4143 GCA_003444615.1 Syntrophomonas sp. | reverse complement strand
AAGAATTATCGGGGAATATGGCTGCTTCTTCCCGGTTAAACCCACATATTACCATTTGTGCTCCTAAGTTCTCAGCTAAACAGGCTGCCAGGCTAATTAATAACCCGTTGCGATTGGGCACCCAGGGGTTTACAATGCAAGAATTATCCGGCTTCAATAAATCCGAATTCAATTCCATCATAAAAGGCAAACATATAACTTTGTGAGGAATACCCATGTCATGAGCGATACGTTGAGATGCGGCAATTTCCTGTTTAGCCGCTCTTTGACCATAATCCACCGTTATCGCTAATACTATTTCCACCTCTTTTGAGGCTAATAGCATTGACACCACTGAGTCCAAGCCGCCGGAGAGGAGAGCAACCGCCTTCATTATTCTCCCTCCTCATAAGCTACCCATGTATTTTCCGATTCCCATACCTTAACCAATTTCAGTTGAAAACCCTCTAATTGCTTCTTCATCTGCTGAAAAATAAAGTAAGCTAAATTTTCGGAAGTGGGATTAATCCTGTCAAAGGGAGCTATTTCATTTATCAAAACATGATCGAACTGTTCCAAAACTTTAGCCAGCTTTTCACGAACCTCACGGAAATCAACCACCATTCCCAACGAATCCAGCTTAGAACCGATAATAGTGACTTCAACCTTCCAGGTATGACCATGGATATTGGCGCAATTGCCAGGATAACCATTTAAGAAATGAGCGGCATCAAAGGATTGAGATACTGACAAGTGATATGGCATAATTCCTCCCAAAAATTCCTATCGTACGCATTCTATTTTAACATCATATGTAGAAAATCCAAACTGAAACCTGCCCGCCTATACACAGAATGACTCATTGTCTGATCCATTTTTTTCTCTCCAGCTTTACTAGTCCTAAATAATAGATAAATATAGTACTAAAGACTAATTTTGTTATATAATTAAAATTGTATATCTTTAATTTACTTGGTTTTTAATAGTTTGTTTTATTATTCCGGTTAGTTTGGAGATGTAATAATGACTTCAAAAAGCCCTTTGTTTTTACGACAGTATACCTGCCCTCTTTGTGACACTTCTTTTAAGTCATACAGCGTGCGGTCTTCAGCAATTTATGTGGAAAAACGTGAATCTGATTTTCACGTTTTATACCGGGGTCCTAGCCCTCTTTATTATTCCATTATTGTATGTCCCCAATGTGAATATGCAGCGTCTAATACCATTTTCAGTAAGCCACTGCCAGTTCCACAACAGCAACAGCTAGCCCAGGCATTGAAAGTATTAAAGAAATCAGATCGCCCAGACTTTTGTGGTGAACGCGATGCTCAT
>DLUN01000035.1:0-2515 GCA_003444615.1 Syntrophomonas sp. | reverse complement strand
ACAAGCCATAAACTGGTTTAATGTGGTGATTTCAAACCCTAGAATCAAGAGCGAGCCTTCCATCGAAAAGATGGCTAGGGAACAGTGGTCTCTGAGCCGCCAAGAAGCACAGGAGCAAGTGACTAAACTTTAGTTTATACCTGGAGCAACTCACGACTATCAAAGAAATAAAGATACATCTCCCGAACGGGTTTGCCATGTATTTCTTCTAAGGCCCTCCTGTACCAGTAAAGTTGGTCCCGGTAGTATTCTAAACGTTGTTCTAAGTTGTATTGAGTCAAACGGTCGGTTTTATAATCTACTAATACTAAACCATCGTTTTCCACAAAGAACAAATCGATTACTCCTTGAATCAATAATTGCTCATCACTGCTATTCTCTCCCTTTAACACCTCATGGGCTGGACATAATAAATTAAAGGGCGCTTCCCGATATACTTGGAGAGCTTTTTTAATACGCTGGCCTAAGGGTGAATTAATAAAGACTTGAATAGCTTCCAAATCAACCGTTTCTGCCTCCAAAGGAGAAATAATTTCGCGTTCCACCAAGGTTTCCACCAGATCTATTATTGCCTTAATGGATCCATCCATCTTGTGCATATCAATATGCTGCATAACCTTGTGCATGGCAGTACCTCGCTGTAGTGGATTAAGTTTGGGGATGGGATTCACGAAATCGGGCTGGGTAACGATCTCCGGAATCTGTATCATCAACTTTTTCCGGTCTGGTTCATAATCACCTCTAATTTGCGTTACAAATAGCTTGGAAGGCAGGGTTTCACTCTCCTTAAAAGGATAACGCCAATTAAGAAGGGAAGCTATCTGGTCATCCTCGAAAGTGGCTGCTATTTCCGGAACTGCACCCCATAACTGTTCAGTCTGAACTGCTCTTTTTCTCTCACGCATTACCTTTTCGCCCAGATCAAATCTACTCAGTATCTGTACCTGCCATAAACAACTGTCCTGAATTATTGGTTCCTCCCAGGAACCTGGCCAACGTTCCCTCAATGGGGCACCTTCAGGATGGCGAATTATTACCGGACCAATCCAATCCAGAAAGGATTTGGCCTGAGCAATTTGATAATCAGTTAACGGTTTTGCCCAGCGTTGTATGGTTTTATCAATACTTTTCACCGATCCCACCAAAAGGAGTTTGTTCTTAGCTCGCGTACAAGCTACATACAGGATACGCATTTCTTCGGACAAATTTTCGTAGCGTATTTTTTGCCTAATAATTAGACGGGATAGTGTATCCATAGTAGCCCTGAGGTCCAAGTTCACGAAACGAGGCCCTAATCCCAATTCTTTATGCAAAAGCAAGGGATGGGTTAAATCCCGCAGGTTAAACTGTCTTCCCATGCCAGCGACTATAACTATGGGAAACTCTAGTCCTTTGCTTTTGTGAATGCTCATCAGCCGCACCACATTATCGTTCTCGCTGAGAATTTTTGCCATATCCATGTCCCCGCTGCTGGCCCGGACTTGGTCCAGATAACGCAAAAACTGGAACAGTCCCTTAAACGAGGTATTCTGAAATTGACGAGCCCGGTCATGCAGTATGCGTAAATTAGCTTGCCGTTGAATACCCCCGGGCATAGCCCCCACATAGTAATAAAACCCGGTTTCCAATAAGACTTTCCATATGAACGTATCCATAGGTAGCATCCGGGCTTCCTTTTTCCACTCATTGAGCTGCTCCAGCATTTTTACCAGCCGGTCCTTTAATTGGTCCTGGTGATTATTGATATACTTTTCAACTGCTTCATAAAAGCTTCCCTCAGGTGTTTCAGAACGTATCGTTATCAGGTCTTCCACTGAAAAATTAAATATCGGTGAGCGCATAACTCCCATCAATGGAATATCCTGGCGCTTATTGTCCACCAAGCGCAGTAAGTCCAGAAAAATACCAACTTCAACTGTATCAAAATAGCCGCTGTTTACATCGGCATAACAAGGGATGTTTTCTGCCCGGAATACCTCCTGGAATACCCCGGCCCACTTACTTGTAGCTCGCATAAGAACCACTATATCCCGGTACTTGATGGGGCGGAATTGTTCCAGTTGAAGATCATATACCTGTTGGTTAACCAGTTGTTTTATATGTTCGGCTACCAAGCGTGCTTCAATCTCTATCTGATCAGCATCTTCCAATAGGTCTTCCTGATCATCTTCGGCTTCAGCATCACGGTCTATTATTGACACTTCGACGGCAGGTTGACTCAGAGGTCTTTCCTGGGAACCATGTACCAGTTTCACCTCGTCATCATAAACTACTTCGCCCAACTGTTCAGACATGATATGTTCAAAAAGACAGTTGACCGCATCAATAATGGGTTGGCTGCAGCGAAAATTTTTGTCCAGATTGATGCGACGGTTAATACTATCACCGAATACCTGAAAACGGTGATACTTTTCGATAAACAAGCCGGGGTCTGATAAACGGAAGCGATAAATGCTCTGTTTTACATCCCCCACCATAAACAAATTATCCGGCCTCTTGATTTGGTTCAGTATAG
>DLUN01000029.1:3305-3500 GCA_003444615.1 Syntrophomonas sp. | reverse complement strand
ATAAGGAGGCATAATTTCCACCCAATGATGCGACGATGTATCAGATATATTTATGGCCCAGAAAATGTAAAGATTTATTACAACCCAGAGCCAGGGCCCCTTACAGCTTTTTGTAGATTGTTCATGATACAGGGTTAAATCAAAAATGCATAAATTTTTCAAATATTAATGCAAATTCTTCCTCTGGTTTTAATT
>DLUN01000029.1:0-3084 GCA_003444615.1 Syntrophomonas sp. | reverse complement strand
AAATGTTAACGCGACCAGAGATTATTTATCAAGGAGGGTGTTTTATGTCTGCAAAACCGTGGTTAAAAGCATTTGAGGAAGAAGTTGCCCGGCTGAGGCCTCTATGGGAAGCAAATTACGACGACCACATAGAGTTAGCACCAAAATACCCCACCGAGCCCCCGAAATGGTGGTTTAATAAGTGGGCAGCAGAGTACCCGGATAAACCTTATGTTATGCAGGGTGATACGGTGATAACCTATGGTGTAGCCAATGATATAGCTCGCCGCCTAGCCAATGCTCTCACTGGTCTGGGGGTAAAAAAAGGTGACCGGGTAGCCATCTTATCCCCAAACCTGCCCCAATACGTATTATCAATTCAGGCCTTGCTTAAAATCGGTGCCATTGAGGTGCCCACCAATCCACTTTATACTGTTCCGGAGATATCAGTACAGATTAAGGATAGCGGTGCTGAAACGGTAATTGTCATGGCCATGTTTGCCGAGAAAGCCATCCAAGTCCTGAAAGACCCGGATTCTCCGGTGAAACGGGTCATTGTCTTTCAGGTACCCACCATGCCCATTGAAGTAGAGAAAGGCAGTTCGATCTATGATTTTAATGAAATAATAACAGCGGCTGACAACACTGAGCCGGAAGTGGAACTGACTCCAGATGACATTGTCCGCCTGCAGTACACTGGAGGGACAACCGGTATTCCCAAAGGCTGCGTCCTGACCAATCATAATGTAATATCCAAAGCAGTTCGCATAGGGCAGTGGGTCACCAATAATTACACTACGATGGAAGCCGGAGATATAAGGGCCCTGTCCATCATTCCTTTAAATCATATTTTTGGTTTTATGGCGGCGGTGGGATTCAATTTCATCTGTGGCGGTAGTTTGGTTACTGTTCCGGTGCCTGACCCGGATGCCATAATGGATGCTATTGAGAAATACCAGCCGGCTACTCTACCGGCCGTTCCCGCCTTACTCATCATGCTGCTCAACCACCCCCGTTTTCCCAACACAGATTTTTCCTGCTTTAGAGGCGGGGTATTCTGCGGCGGATCGCCTTTGCCGGAGGAAATCTTGCTTAGATTTGAAGAAATAGGCAAATGTCGTATCGTGGAAGGTTATGGTATGTCGGAAAGCTGTCAGCAGATAACTTCCAATTCTGGCCATCATACCCGCAAAA
The DNA here is from genome assembly GCA_003444615.1 of Syntrophomonas sp. GTDB lineage: Bacteria > Bacillota > Syntrophomonadia > Syntrophomonadales > Syntrophomonadaceae > DTU018. The sequence continues at coordinate 1,911 of DLUN01000029.1, read as the reverse complement.
TTGGTAGTGTGGGAGTACCCTGGGTGGATACAGATGTATTGATTGTTGACAGTGTTAATGGTGTGGATATTATGCCCATCGGTGAACCTGGAGAAATCATCTTCCGCGGGCCCCAGCTGATGCGTGAATATTGGAATAACCCAGAGGAAACTGCTAAGGTCCTGAGAGATGGATGGTTTTATACTGGGGATATTGGCCGCATGGACGAAGACGGATTCTTCTATATTGTGGATCGCAAGAAAGACATTATAATCAGCAGCGGTTTTAATGTTTACCCCCGGGAAATTGACGAAGTATGCTACGCTATGCCGGAAGTTCAGGATGCCTGTACTATTGGCGTTCCTCATCCCAAGCGGGGGGAAGTGGCTAAGACATTTCTTGTTTTGAAGCCAGGGACCAAACTTACGGAAGAAGAAGTTATTGCCCGTTGCCGGGAAAAGCTAGCTCCTTATAAAGTGCCGACCGAGATTGAATTCTTAGATGATCTGCCTCGTACACCGGTTGGCAAGCCTGATCGTAAAAGTTTGCGAGCCATGGTCGCTGAGCAAGAGAACTGAGCACGGTAATAGATTCTGCAGGGGGGTTATTCAATTAATGCCATATGATTTTATTTCCCTTGATAAGCTTGAAAAGACTGGGATTATCAGGCTGCAAAGGCCGGCAGCATTGAATGCCTTAAATCACCAGATGATAAAAGAATTAGAGCAGGCCTTCATGGAATGGGAAGCAGATGAAAATGTAAGGGTGGTCATAATCACTGGAGAGAAAAACTTTGCTGCTGGTGCTGACATCAATGACATGTTGGATTTTGATCCCGAACAAGCCCGGGCGTTTTCCTTCCACCAGTGTTTTGCGCAGATCGAAGCTTTTCCCAAACCAGTATTGGCTGCTATCTCTGGTTTTGCTCTGGGAGGAGGACTGGAACTGGCCCTGGCTTGTGATTGGCGTATTGCAGATAAAACGGCCCGGTTAGGCCTGCCGGAAATCAATTTAGGGATTTTCCCGGGAGCGGGAGGAACACTGCGTTTGCCGCGGCTGATAGGAGCGGCCCGGGCCAAGGAAATGATTTTTAGCGGGAGGCCTATTAATGCCCAAAAGGCATTAGAGTACGGGTTAATCAATGAACTGGCAGATGATGCATTAGCAGAAGCAATCCAAACGGCTGAAATGCTGGCCAGCAAACCACCCATCGCTTTGAAACTGGCTAAACAATGCATCAACCAAGCCTTTGACATTGATGGCATGAAAGCGAACCATTTTGAATTGATTGCCTGGGCCAGTTGTTTTGCTACCCGGGATCAAAAAGAGGGAATGAAGGCTTTTATCGAGAAGAGAAAGCCTGAATTTACAGGAACTTAACTAGGGAAAGGAGCAGAATATATGCAAAATGTTGTTATAGTAGCGGCTGCCCGGACAGCAGTGGGGGATTTTCAGGGCTCGCTGGCCAGTCTCAAGGGCCATGAGTTGGGCACATTAGCTTTGAAGGGAACTATCGATAAGTTTGGCATCGACCCTAACCTGATTGAAGAGGTAATCGGCGGTCAATGCAACCAATATGGCTCACCTGGAAACTCAGCTCGCTGGGTGACATTAAAAGCTGGTCTGCCGGTGGAAACAGTTTCTACTACGGTTCACCAGCAATGTCCTTCTTCCATGCGGGCGGCGGATATCCTGGCCCAGGAGATCATGTTAGGCAGGATTGAAGCAGCGGCTGCGGTAGGGTATGAAAGCATGAGCAATGCTCCCTATATGCTGTTTGGCGCTCGAAAAGGTTATCGCCTCAATGATGGTGAAGTGATTCAGGACAGCCTGATGTTGGGAGGGCTGATCTGTGCTTTTGAAGGCTATCATATGGGAGTCACGGCCGAAAATATTGCCGAATTGTACAATATAACCCGTGAACAGCAGGAT
>DLUN01000006.1:1271-2651 GCA_003444615.1 Syntrophomonas sp. | reverse complement strand
ATACCGCGATTGGCACAGTATATGTGGATTAAGTTGTCCAGGGGGCCCGATAATCCTTCCGTGAAAACATCTACCTCATTATAGGGAACGTCAGCCAGGGTATCCAGGCCGTTCTTGGGTGGCTCTGGCAAGAACCGGAACTCAACCCGGCAGCCAATTCTGGCCACATACCATGGTAAAGAATAATCCTGGATTATTTGCCTTATACCTTCTTCCATCCTCTGGGCCAAAGGTATCATCCGATCGAAGTTTTCTTGGTTGAGAACCTTTTCCAGAGTAGCTTTCATGCCCGCAATTGCGCATGCATTTCCCGATAATGTTCCGCCAAAGCCAAAGAATAGGTGCCATGGTACCCTCTTTTCCAACATTTCACCCAGTTCCTTGCTGAAACCCATTACCCCCACCGGATATCCTCCGGCTGCAGGCTTCCCAAATACAACAATATCCGGCTCCAGCCCCATCTCTCCAGTAACACCGGCCGGTCCGTTGCAAAGACAGTGAGTTTCGTCAATTAGCAGCAGAGTACCGTATTTTCTCGTTAAAGACCGTAAAGCTTCGTGGAATCCAGGCTCGGGAAAAATTATACCCACATTAGTCATCACCGGTTCAGTTATCACACAAGCAATATCTCCTATTTTCAAGGCATTTTCCAAAGCTTCTACATCGTTAAATTCTACTATTCTAGTAGTTTGTGAGGGATGGTCTACAATGGGTCCGAGAGAGCCAGGGACTGGGAGCATAATATCCCCGAACTGTACGGCTAGTGTCTCGTCAACACTTCCATGATAGCAACCATTAAAAGCCAGTATTTTCCGGCGCCCGGTAGCTTCACGGGCCATCTTCAATGCCATGCGGTTGGCATCTGAAGCTGTCATTACAATATGCCAATAAGGCAGCTTAAACCTTCTTTCCAACTCCTGCCCTACCCATATGCAATCTTCTGTCGGCAGCATATGAGTGATCCCCTTATGCATCTGTTCGGTCAAAGCGTTTACCACCACTGGATTGGCATGACCTGCCAGAGCTCCCGTATCTCCTAAACAGAGATCCAGATAACGATGTCCATCTACATCAGTGAGGTAAACCCCTTCGGCTCGGTCAACAAAGATGGGAAATGGGCCCACCCATATCCTCATCCAAGACATAGGAACTCCTCCCACATAGTTTTGGGCTGCTTGTTGGAACAACTGCTTGGACCGAGGCCGAGCCTTTTCATACTGGGCTTCTTCCCGTTGCAAAAGTTCGATTACTCTCTCCCGGGTAATTTCCGCCATAAACATACTCCTCCCTTATTGATTTTTTGAATGATAACGCAACCTATTATTAAAATTGGCATAGGCTACGATCCATTCCCCAAGGTCAGAACATTATACTCCTTTT
>DLUN01000006.1:0-1042 GCA_003444615.1 Syntrophomonas sp. | reverse complement strand
AATCTCCATTTATGATATTCAGAAACCAAAGAATAAGCGTATAGGGTAATGTAACTGTCCACTAGAAAAGCCGCTGAAGTGCTATCAAGATGGGGACTAAGCTCTTTTTGTTGCTGGCCTTTTTCTATTAATTTAACAAAAAAGTCTTTGGCCTCCCTCTCTATTCTTTCAGAGGTTATGAAAGCAAACTTGTTCATGGCCCCAGAACCAAGGTGGGAATAAATAGCCACATAATCCGGGTATTGTACAGCAAACTGCTGGATTCCCCGTAAAAGGTTATAGATATTCTCCTTAGTGGAGAGATTAAAGTCGGTGTATTTTTGGTAATACTCCCTCACCATCAGCTCTACACCATGCTCCAGCACGGAAAGAAACAGCGACTCCTTATTACGGAAATACTTATACAGTGCTCCGTTGGAAATGCCAGCTCTTTGACAAATGCTGGATATATTAGCTTCATAATAGCCTTTCTCAGCAAACACACCTGCTGCTGCATCGAGAATCTTAGTTTGTTTATCGAGAGGTAGTTTAGCAAATGTTTCTAACATTATTTAAATCCTGCACTTTAGTATTTTACTTATTTTAGCATAGTTAGCATAATTAAGGATTGTTTAAGAGGCTTATTTCAATAATCCCCACCAACCAAATTGATTCTCCTGGATTATGGCCCAGGCTACAAACAACCACACTGCCATGGCTGCGACCCCGAGAAGTCTGTCCGACCATGTCATCTCTGCCTTTTTGGTCACCATGTAAATGATCATAATAATGATATAAAACCCAATAAGGCCCAGAGCAATGAAAAACAAGGAGTTCCATCCGGTTTTTAACCACGCCACAACGAAGACGGCTAATACAAAACTAATCTCAAATACTGCACTGCGCATAATAAGTTCCTCCCCGCAAGAGTTTTCCATGCGAGACTGAGAATTTCCTTCCTAAGAGCAAAAACCCAGCCCTTTTTATAAGGTCTGGGTCTGTAAAATAGTAGCACAGCGGCAGGGATTTGCGCTTAGAGATCTTCAATCTTTTTGGTGCGAAG
>DLUN01000143.1:15673-17917 GCA_003444615.1 Syntrophomonas sp. | reverse complement strand
ATGTGTATAAGAGACAGACGCTATTTCACTACCTCCAGCAAGTTATTTGTGTCGCTGGTAGGCGCTCGCGATCTGACCGAAGATGTCCTGAAAGAGTGGTGGTACTATTTCTTCCAATGTACGGAGTGCCGCCGCTGCTCAGTGTTCTGCCCTTATGGGATAGATCAGGCGGAAATTACTATCATGGGCAGAGAGCTATTGAATCTGTTGGGATTGAATATTGAATGGATCGCCGGCCCGGTGGCTAACTGTTACATAAAAGGGAATCATGTAGGCATGGAACCACAGGGGATCGTAAGCAATGTGGAATTTATGTGTGAGGATATCGAAACCATCACCGGTAAGGTGATCAAACCATCCTTTAACCGTAAGGGTGCTGAAATTCTTTTTGTTGTTCCCTCAGGTGATCTCTTTGCTGAGCCAGGCATTTATACCTGCATGGGTTATTTGATGCTTTTTGAACAATTGGGCTTGGATTATACCTTGAGTACTTACGCTTCTGAAGGGGGTAATTTCGGTTTTTTTACCTCCAACGAGATGGCCAAAAGGCTCAATGCCAAAATTTACGCGGAAGCCAAACGGCTGGGAGTTAAGTGGATATTAGGCGGTGAGTGCGGCCATATGTGGCGGGTCATCAATCAGTATATGGAAACCTGGCATGGTCCGGCCGATTTTTTGGAAGAACCGGTTTCACCGATAACCGGAACGAAATTTACCAATGCTAAATCCACCAAAATGGTTCATATTACGGAGTTTACCGCTGATCTTATCTACCACAATAAAATTAAATTGGATCCCAGCCGTAACGACCACTTACGGGTCACTTTCCATGATTCCTGTAACCCGACTAGAGCCATGGGACTCATGGAGGAACCCCGCTATATCATCAAACATGTTTGCAACCATTTTTATGAAATGCCTGAGGAAACCATACGGGAAAAAACTCTTTGCTGTGGCAGCGGGTCAGGCCTTAATGCCGGGGAAAACATGGAACTCCGTTTACGGGGAGGATTCCCCCGCGCCACTGCGGTTAAATATGTCCGGGACAAACACGGTGTAAATGTGTTGGCTAATGTTTGTGCCGTAGACCGGGCAGCCCTTCCTTCATTAATGGATTACTGGGTTTCGGGAGTTGATGTAATGGGCGTACATGAACTGCTGGGCAATGCTTTGGTGATGGATGGCGAAATTGAACGAACTCTTGACCTGAGGCTCCAACCACTACCTGGTAAAGGGGTGGATAGTGATGTATAACGGCGGAAAGATAATCACTGGTTTGATCATTTTCGTATTATTGATTTCAGCGCCTTTTTGGCTGAATGTCGGCCAGGCTAATGAACTGCCGGATATCAGTCTGGATACACCAGCAATCAATCAGCTAAGTGAAAAGCAGTGTGTTGAATCAGTTGAATTTATGCGCAGCCAGCATCCTCAGCTGTTAAATGATTGGCGTGATCAGGTGGTGCGCGAAGGGGAGTCCATCTATGTCAGCAGTTCCGGGAAAATGTATGAAATGAGTTTGGACAATAACTGCCTGCAGTGCCATTCCAATCAAAGTCAATTCTGTGATGCTTGTCATACCTATACGTCAGTGGAGCTGTATTGTTGGGATTGTCACGGTGGAGGTATAGCAAAATGAACAGACGAGATTTTCTAAAGAGTATAGCTGCTGCCGGTTTAGGCGGAGCACTGGTATTCCATGGTCTGGACAAATTCGGTACTGAGGCTGCTGATATAGTACCCAACAGCAAAAGGCTGCAGGCTAAACATTGGGGCATGGTCATTGATGTAAGCAAATTTAATACCGCTGAAGATTTTCAGGCAGTGGCCCAGGCATGTCACCAGTATCACAATGTGCCGGATATTGATAATTCCAAGCATGAAGTGAAGTGGATCTGGCAGGAGGATTTTGAACACACTTTTGCGGAATTGGAAAGCAGGTATTTAAGTGAAAATATACAGAAATTAAAATTTCCGGTTTTATGCAATCACTGTGAAAACCCCATGTGCGTGCGGGTGTGTCCTACTCAGGCTACGTTTAAGCGTGCTGATGGGGTAGTAGTGATGGATTTTCACCGCTGCATCGGCTGCAGGTATTGCATGGCCGCCTGTCCCTACGGTGCCAGAAGTTTTAATTTCTTTGATCCTCGTCCCTACATCGAAGAAACAAACAGTGAAGTTCCCACCCGAACCAAAGGCGTGGTGGAAAAGTGCAATTTTTGTATGGAACGGTTGGATAAGGGG
>DLUN01000143.1:0-15404 GCA_003444615.1 Syntrophomonas sp. | reverse complement strand
GTGCTCAGAGACAATTTTTCTATTCGCCGCAAAGTCGAACTTGGGACTGGACCCAGTGTGTACTACATAATCGGAGGAGGCGGAGAGGGTGCTTGAGAAGGCGTTGTATGGAAGCAAACGTTATTATGCCTGGGTTGGGCTGTTAATGATTCTGATTGTCATTGGTTTGGTTGCCTATCTCAAGCAGTTCAATTACGGCTTAGGTGTTACTGGACTTAGCCGGGATGTGAGCTGGGGGCTGTATATTTCCCAGTTCACCTTCATGGTGGGGGTAGCAGCTTCAGCAGTTATGGTGGCCATCCCTTACTATCTCCACGATTATAAAACTTTTGGAAGAATCGTGATTCTAGGTGAATTTTTAGCGGTGGCTGCGGTGGTGACATGCGTACTATTTATATTTGTGGATTTGGGGCAGCCCACCCGCGTTCTTAATATAGTGCTGCATCCAACTCCGGGTTCCATAATGTTTTGGGACATGGTTGTATTAACCGGTTATCTGGTGCTGAATTTTGTCATTGGCTGGTCGGTGTTGGGATATGAGAAGAAGGGGTTTCCGGCTCCGCACTGGGTAAAGGTACTAACCTATATAGCTATTCCGTGGGCAATCAGTATTCATACCGTGACCGCCTTTCTTTATGCGGGTTTGCCCGGTAAGCACTACTGGTTGACGGCAATTATGGCTGCCCGGTTCCTGGCATCGGCTTTTGCAGCTGGTCCGGCTCTGCTTATCATTATCTGTATGATAATGCGCAAATTAACGTCTTTTAAGACCTCAACCCGGGCTATCCAGTCCCTGGCAACCATCGTGGTTTACGCCATGATAGCTAATGTATTTTTCTTCCTGTTGGAGGTATTCACGGCTTTCTACAGTAATATACCGGGTCATATGGCCACTTTTCAGTATTTGTTTGCTGGTCTGGGTGGACATAATAACCTTGTCCCACTTATGTGGAGTGCCGCGGTATTGGCTTTTCTGGGTATTATCCTGTTGCTGATCCCCAAATGGCGACGCAATGAAAAAGTGCTTTTCCTGGCCCTGATAGCGGTATTTGTGGCAGCGTGGCTGGACAAAGGCATTGGTTTGGTTCTGGGGGGATTTGTTCCCAATGCCCTTGGACACGTTACAGAATATATTCCTACCGGGGCAGAATTAACCATCATTATGGGTGTTTACGCAATTGGGCTGCTGATACTAACAGTGTTGTACAAGGTGGTGATTGCGGTAAGGGAGCAGAGTATCGATAATAACCAAAGTGAAGCTCTTTAACAATCAGTATGGTGATTATGCCAGAAACTCTGGTCATAAAATACATTTAATAAAGGAGGATTAACATGCCAGAATTAAAAGTTGGAGACCGTGTGGTGTTATTAGATGAAGATGGATTCCTGGATAATCCTGACGACTGGAATGAAGAGGTGGCAGCAGCATTAGCTTCCACAGAAGAAGTAGAAGAATTAACGGAGGAACATTGGGAAATTATTAATTATTTGCGTAAATACTATGCCGATTTTGGAGTGGCTCCCATGATAAGAAAACTATTAAAAGACACCGGGAAAACCCAAGCAGAGATATACAACCTATTCCCCAGCGGCCCGGGCAAAGGTGCCTGTAAAATCGCAGGTTTACCTAAACCCACCGGTTGCGTATAGTACCATTAATTGAAACGGCGGACCTTTTGACAGGTCCGCTGTTTCTTACTATTAATGGAGAAACGTCCAGGCTGTTATATATGGTATAATATTATAGGCAGATTGAATGAAAAATTAATTTGCAAAAGGCGGAAGATGGCGTGTACCAACAGGAATTTATTGTTTTCAAAGCTGTTGCGGAAACCAAGAATATAACTATGGCCGCAAAGCAGCTGCACATCAGCCAACCGGCGGTTAGTCTGCAAATACAAAACATTGAAAATTACTATGGAGCCAAGTTTTTTAATCGCAGTAATAAAGGAGTTACTTTAACTAAGGCGGGACACATTTTCTACGATTATGTATGTAAAATGCTGGATATGTTAACCAGAGTCCAGGAAGAGATTAATGAACTGGCTGAGGATCACGGTGGCGAGGTGGAAATAGGGGCGACTTTGACCATAGGTGAATATGTTCTTCCTAATATTTTAGCCTGTTTGTATATGATAAGACCGGATATCGATTTTAAGGTTACTATAGCCAATACAGAGACTATTGCCAGGGACATACTGGAAAGAAAGTATCGTATCGCCCTGGTAGAAGGCCCCATACCTGAAAACAAGGATTTGGTAGTTGAGAATTTTTGGCATGATGAGTTAGTGGTAGTAGTACCCTATCATCACCCATGGGCTCAAAAAGGCAGTATAACTTTAAATGAGCTTACCAAAGCGAAATTGATCCTCAGAGAAGTGGGGTCGGGCACTCGCAAGGTAATCGAACTCTTTTTTGCAGAAAAAGGGTTCAAGTTATCAGATTTCAATATCACTATGGAATTGGGCAGTACCCAGTCCATTAAGAATGTGGTAGCTGCCGGTTTAGGTGTAACTATCATCTCTGCCCTAACGGTTCGCAAGGAAAATGAAGAAAAGATCCTCAAGGCGATTAAGATTAAGGATTGTTACATGGGACGTCCTTTGAACATTCTAACCAATGCTAATAACGCTAAAACCAAGGAAGAACACTTCCTGATTGATTTCCTTCATAATAAGGATATGCTGGAAAAGGCTCTGCATATGGACTGTGTGGGCGGGGATTTTGCATCCGAGTTTCTAAGCCGGTAAATACTTGTATGAAATTATAATAAAACATAAATGGCACAGAGGGGAGGTCAAGGGTAAAACCTCCCCCTTTTGCTGGCCACAATGACATTATTTCCATCATATGTCAGCGATTATAGCAACGATAATATTATTCTATTTTACTCAGAGTGAGGTGGATGCTACATTGAAACTGGATATATTCCTCCCATAACAGTAATAATGTTAACGATTCAGCAAGAACTATTTTGTATATATAAGGTGAGATAATGAGAGTAGCCATAGGGGCACCTCATGGGCGCTCAGGTAAAACTACGGTAACACTGGGACTAATTCTTGCGCTGCGCCAAAAAGGTCTGATTGTACAGCCCTTTAAGAAGGGGCCGGATTTTATTGATCCCAGTTGGCTCAGCCTGGTAGCGGGCAGAGAGTGCCGGAATCTGGATCTGTATTTTATGAACCATGAAAACCTGGCACAGCATTTTTATGCCAGCTGCGCTAATGCTGACATAGCTGTAATAGAAGGGGCCATGGGCCTCTATGATGGTCTGGATTTCGAGGGAAGCGACAGTACTGCTGCGGTAGCCCGCGCTGTTAAAGCCCCGGTAATTTTAATAGTTGATGCAACGCGTATGACCAGAAGTGCGGCTGCACTGGTACGGGGATTTCAGAATTTTGAAGAGGGTACTGAAATCGCTGGTGTTATATTAAATAAAGTCGCCCGTTCACGTCACGAAGAAATGCTTAGGAAATCCATTGAGAATTACACGGGGATACAGGTGGTGGGCGCCATTCCCAAACAAAAAAACCTGGTAATCGCAGATCGTCATTTGGGTTTGGTTCCAGCCGGGGAAATGAAAAGAAACTACGAGATAATGGAATATCTGCGGCGAACCGTGGCTGATTCCATTGATCTGGAGGCGGTTTTGCGCATAGCGGGAAGTGCCGGATCTTTGCCAGTAATTGAACATGGAGATCATGAAGATCCAGAATCAATTAAAAAGGTTAGAATTGGAGTCATCCGTGATAAAGTATTTAGCTTTTATTATCCTGAAAACCTGGAGGCCTTGAACCGGGCAGGAGCTGATTTGGTTTATATCGACAGTTTAAGGGATGAAAGCCTGCCTGCTATTGACGGTTTGTATATTGGCGGCGGCTTTCCTGAAATTTTCGGGACTGAGCTGGAACAAAACACTGCTATGCGAACATCGATTCGAAAGGCAGTGGTTACAGGACTGCCGGTTTATGCTGAATGCGGCGGTTTAATGTATTTAGCTAGAAAATTACACTATGAGGGGCGCAGTTTTGACATGTGCGGTGTCCTGCCCTGTGATACGCAAATGTCAGTTAAACCCAAAGGCCATGGTTATTCAGCCATGAGCACCATTGCTCCTAATTATCTTTTTTCAGTAGGTACGGTAGTACGGGGTCATGAATTCCATCATTCCCAGATCATAAACTACAGTCCTTCAGAACTTCAGCACATCTATCAGGTGCAGAGGGGCTTTGGCCTCAACGGGAAAATAGATGGCATTATTCATAGAAATGTAATTGCGTCCTATAGTCATATTTATGCTGGGGCTCATCCGGAATGGGCCGTTAACTTTGTGGCCAAGGCGCGCGGCCTGGCATGGGGTTGTACAGGTGAAACCAGCCTTGGCAGCGGGGTGTGACGGTTTATATAAAGGCGTGCTGACTAGCTAGAACTATTGAGGAGATAGGAGGCAAGATTATGCGTATTCATCATGTGGGAATTTGTGTGCCGGATGTTGAGAAGGCTCTCGACTTCTACACCAGAGTACTGGGATTTGAACAGGAGGAAACCATTAATCTGGGCGGGGTCAATTACTACTTCGTGGGTGATGGAACCATTAAGATAGAGATCGAGCCATCCCGCACCCCAGGGAAAAACCCCTATGATAATGGTATCGGGCATATTGCTCTGGCCGTCGAGGATTTGGAGGCATTGGCCGACAGGTTGCAGCAGGAACAGGTAACCTTCTTGGTACCCCCCTCCCAATTCAGGCCTGACCGTAAGATCGCTTTCATTGAAGATCCCCAGGGGATTCGCCTTCAGTTAATTCAGTTTTTGGAGTAACCCCTCCATAGGATCAGACGGTATAAGTGCATGAGCTCAGTGGGAGGCGAGGGTTAGTGCAGCAATCTGCAATTTTACTGGAACATGAACAACAGGTAAACAACAGGTTGTTCTATGTTTTTTCCCTGGCATCGATAGCTTTTTTCCCGTTGACAGTTTTATTACTGCATGTACCTGTAACCAAAAGTGCCAGTATTCTACTGGGGGTAGTGGCAGCACTACTAGCCCGTTTGCTTAGCAAAGGAAAATACAAACACCTTCAGAAATATCTTTATATATTGTTTATGTCCGCTTTCATCACCGCAGTATTCATTGTTTTGGATAAAGCCAATCGCGGAGTAGTTCTCCTTCCCTTCATTATCCTAATTGCCGCAGCAATGTATTACAACCTAAGATTGGTAGCCTTTTATGTAGTTACTACTTTGCTTTTTAATGCACTGGGTTTTGTGCTGGTCCAAGATTCCTATCTAATTAATTACCCTGTTTCATTCTGGCTTTTCAGTCCTATGTTGTTTGTTGTAGCCGCCATTATAGCAATGTTTTTAGTGCACAGAGCCAGTCAGCTTATTACCCTAACCGCAGCCAAGCAGGCTGAAGCTGATGAGCTTACCTCTGTATTGGGTGAGACACTGACTAATGTTTCAGCCCATTCGGGTTCAATCCTGAGTATCAGCGAGGACCTGGCGGCTAAAAGTAAAGATATAACCGCCTTCATGGAGAACATATCAAATCAAACAAGTTCCATAGCCAGTGATATGGAAGAACTATCTGCTGCCGCCCAGCAAATCTACTCTTCCAGTGAAGAAGTAGACGCAATGTTAGGTACTATTCAGCAGGAAATAGATAAGGCTGAAGCTGAAGCCGAGCAGATTGACCAGAGGACTGAGGAAATACTGAAACGAGCTGAACAGTCCCGCCAGGCAACTATGCAGCTGTATGAAAACATTCAAAAAGAAGTTACTCAGGCTATTGCCGACAGCAGAGCAGTAGAGGAAATATCGGGGCTAGCTGAGCAAATATCAGAGTTGGCTAATCAAACCAATCTGTTGGCATTAAACGCCGCTATAGAAGCAGCCCGGGCTGGGGAGCACGGCAGAGGATTTGCCGTTGTTGCCCAGGAAGTTGGCGCCCTGGCTGACAAATCAGCGGTTACAGTTCAGCATATACAGGGTATGAACCAGCAGGTTTATCAGGCCATGCATCATCTGATTGATCAGTGCAACAACCTGCTGCAGTTTATCAGTGAAGATGTGACCAGAGATCAGAAGATTCTGGAGGATGTTGGACAAGCTTATAAAAGCGATGGTGAATCCATACATAATTTAACCCAGCTGCTGCACTCCAACTTTCTTGCCTTGGCTGAATCCACCCAGGAAATCGTCAAGGGTATTGAATCAACTGTTATGACCATTGAACATACTACAGCCCAGACCCGTGAAATTGCGGCCGATAGTGAGCAGGCCTCACAGGCGGCTGATATTATCGAGGCTGTAGCCCAGCAGATGCAGGAAAATACTCGTAAGTTGAATGAAATGATGAGCGGCATACAGCTGTCAGCGACACCTTCATAAAATCTCACTCAAATAAAATCTAGTTAAACCACTGAAACGCCCGTGTTGTCACGGGCGTTTTCCGCTGTATCTGCCTGGAATAAACTCTGCATCCCGCAAATATAATCTAAAAAGTAGAAAAATCGGGGAGGTGCAGTCTTGATGCAGCCCAGGAAAAGAACGGTCTGGATATTGTTGTGCTTGTTTATGCTGACTCTGGTCGCAGTGAGTCCAGTACAGGCTGAACAGGTGGAGGTGGAAGCTGAATCCTACGTGCTTATGGATGCGGACTCTGGCAAGGTTTTGTTGGCTAAGAATGAGCATAAACGGCTTCCGCCCGCCAGTATGACCAAGCTGATGACTATGATTCTGGCAGCCCAGGACTTGGAAGAAGGCAAAGTGAGTGTTAAAGACAAGGTAATAACCAGTGAAGAGGCCTGGAAAATGGGAGGGTCACAAATATATTTGGAACCGGGCGAAGAAATGACTTTCGAAGACATGATGATTGCCATTGCGGTAGGTTCTGCCAATGATGCTAGCGTAGCGGTAGCCGAACATTTGGAAGGTACTCATAAGAATTTCGTGGACCGTATGAATAAGCAGGCTAAAATGCTAGGACTAAAAAACACCCATTTCGTAAATTCCTATGGCCTGCCCGCGGAAAACCATTATACCAGTGCCTATGATATGGCAGTTATGGCTCGTTATGCCTTACAATATACCAAAATACTGGAATACTGTTCTATTAAAGAGTACAACTTACGCCAGGGCGAATTTAAGCTTTTTAATACCAATAAACTATTGTGGTGGTATGAAGGCACCGATGGATTTAAGACCGGTTGGACTAATGAAGCCAAATACTGTTTAACAGCTACCGCCAAAAGAGATGGGTTACGATTAATTGGGGCAGTGATGGCTTCTCCCAAGCAGCATGGCAACCATCGTGACATGATGAAACTGTTCAATTATGGTTTTGCCAAGTATGCTTATAAAAGCTTTTTCAGCCGGGGAAGTGTTTGCGGCGTTGTTCAGGTTGGCAAAGGAATAGGGGATAGTGTAGAAGTTATAGCGGAAGATGATGTAGGTGCTATTGTGGAAAAAGGCCAGGAAAAGAAAATTACTACTGAAAAACGACTTCAAAACTACGTCAATGCGCCGGTAGAGAAAGGCCAGAAACTGGGGGAAATGAGGGTCTATGATGATGGCAACCTGGTAAAAGAGGTAAATCTAGTTGCTGCTTCCGATGTTCCTAAAGGGGGTTTTCTAAAGGAAATATTGAAGATGCTTGCCGAAACCTATCTATTGTAGATGGAATTTTGTGGAAGGTAAATATCTCCGCCTTGTAGAAAGCTTAGCACACATTTAGAGTAACCATAATAACTGTTTTTAGGAGGAGATATGCAGGTGAAAGCAGATTTCAAACAGGTGCGTAATACTCTGGTAGTACGTATCTCCGGGGAGTTGGATATGCTGGTCACCGATCAACTGCGTCAGGAAATAGATTATAGACTGGACAGCAACAGCATTAATACTCTCGTCTTAAATCTTGAAAAGGTATCATTTATTGACAGTTCGGGGCTGGGTTTGATTATCGGCCGATATAAAAAGGTAAGTGCTCAGCAGGGGAGAATTTATATCGTAGGAGCTAGCCCGTCGGTGGAAAAGATACTTCTCTTTTCGGGAATAAACAAGCTGGTACCTTTGTATAGGAGCGAAAAAGATGTAGTCAGTAATTAAGGGGAGGTGGTCCAGCCCTGGGCTGGAATTGCGCATGAATGTTAAGAATTATGTTCGCTTAGAGTTCAGCAGTCTGCCGGAAAACGTGTCCTTTGCCCGGTCATGTGTGGGTGCCTTTGCTTCTCAATTGGATTGTACCTTGGAGGATATTGAAGAAATAAAACTAGTAGTATCTGAAGCAGTCTCTAACAGTATTATTCATGGTTATAATAATGATCCCAGCCAAACCATTGAAGTGGTAGTCAGTATATTGGAAAACAACAGCTTGGAGATCATTATTAAAGATTATGGCCGAGGCATTGAAAACATTGACCAAGCCATGGAACCCACTTATTCCAGTGATCCATCCCGTATGGGGCTGGGATTTACCTTTATGCGCTCTTTCATGGACGAAATGGACGTAGTCAGTGAGCCAGGCAAAGGGACAAGCGTTCGGCTATTGCGTTGTTTCCCTTCTCAGGACCATCGGGCCATGGCGTAAGGGGGGAGGTCTATGTCCTCTACCCACTCCTATCAAGACAATGACGAGCTTCTTTTAAGAGCCCAACAGGGAGATGAGGAAGCTCGGGAGCAAATATACCAGGCTAATGTAGGTCTGATCTACATGGTATTGGAAAGGTTCCGGGGTACTTCCTATGAACAAGAGGATTTGTTCCAAGTAGGATCTATCGGGCTTCTTAAAGCTATTGATAAATTCGATTTTTCTTTTAAGGTACGCTTCTCTACTTATGCTGTGCCTATGATAATCGGCGAGATTAAGAAATTTCTCCGGGACGATGGTATGGTAAAAGTTCAGCGTGGATACAAGGAATTGTACAGCAAAATTCGTTGGGCTCAGGACAAATTGCGGGGGGATTTGGGCCGGGAACCTAATGTTAATGAAATAGCGGCTTGCCTGGAAATAGACAAGGAAGAAATTGTGTTGGCTATGGAAGCCTGCCAGTCTCCGGCATATATTGATGATGTGATTCCCGGAGAAGAAAAAAACCAAGGATCCTTATTGGATCGCCTGGCATCCGAGGAGAATACGGTTAGAATTTTGGAACAGATGGCTTTGCGTGAGGCCTTAGGAAAGTTGGACGATAGGGAAAGGGAGGTCATTCTGCGGCGCTTTTTCAAAGATGAAACCCAATCTGTAATAGCGCAGGATCTGGGAGTTTCCCAGGTACAGATATCACGCATAGAAAAAGGAGCTTTGCAGAAGCTGAAAAGCCTGCTGGGAGAGCAGACTATAATTGAATAAAAGATTTATAAGAGTGTCGGGGTATTGCAGTTATCATAACTGAGCCCCGACATTTTTGCGCCTGGCGTCCGGAGGGATACAGCTGAAGATGCCTTCATCCCAAAGAGTTTCATTTATCCTGTCTGCTTCTAAATAATGCTCATATATATCCCCTTTTTGTATAAAGCTAACATTAGCAGAGAAGAAAAACCATGGAAAGGATGAAGCCTAATGGGAAGACTTGATGGAAAAATTGCCGTAATTACAGGCGCTGGAGCAGGCATGGGTAAGTCTACGGCTCTGCTCTTTGCCAAAGAAGGTGCCAAAATAGTTGTCGTTGATTATGTTAAGAAGACTGCTGAAGACACCGCGGCTCAAATCAATAGCTCTGGTGGCCAAGCAGTAGCTGTAATAGGTGATGTTTCCCAATGGAAAGATATCGATACCGCAGTTGTAAAAGCCGTGGATAGTTTTGGCCGGTTGGATATTATGGTCAACAACGCAGGTGTATTTGACAATTTCATCAGCGCTCTGGATACAGATGATGCTCTGTGGAATCGAGTCATTGACATCAATTTGAAAGGGGTTTTCTACGGCTGCAAAAGAGCCATCCAGCAATTTTTGCAGCAAGGTGGAGGAGGGGCTATCATCAATACTGCTTCTATTGCCGGAACTGGCGGAATGGCCGGCGGTACAGCCTATACGGCATCCAAGCACGGAGTTGTGGGTCTGACCAGGCAAATAGCCAATGAAGTTAGCAAGGAGAATATCCGGGTAAATGCCATTTGTCCGGGAGCTATTATTACTGATATGACTAGAAACCTAGTTGCTGATCTGGAAGCTACTCAGACTATTGAAGGCAATGTTCCCCTGGGCAAATGGGGTATCGGAGATGACATTGCCTATGGAATGTTGTACCTGGCTTCCGATGAGGCTGGTTATGTTACCGGCACTACCCTTACCATTGACGGGGGCTGGCGAGCCAAGTAAAAAGATCATTATGCTCCTAAAATGTTGTGCATAAACTGATAATCTTCTATCCAAGCTAGGAATAGCTAATTGGAAAAGGAGGTTAACAAATTGCAGGTAAAGGTTGCTGAAATTGTGGCTGAATCTCAGCGAGGCTGGCAGGATGCTGTTGAAAATGCGGTCACAGAGGCCTCGCGCAAGTATCCTAATCTTACTGGTGTGGAAGTGTACAACTGGACAGCAAATTGTCAGGATAACAAAATAATCGAATACAAAGCTAATATTAAGGTCGCCTATGTGGAATAACAACAAGTGAAAAAAGCAGTACTCTGTGATCGGGGTGCTGCTTTTTTCAGAGAATAAAGGTTTTGGCATTGGCCAATAATATTTTGGTAGGGAGGCGACCGGCTTTGAACACGTCTGCAGACCAACTGAAGAAAATAGAAGCCCAGGAGTATGATGATCTGGTAAATCAGACTAAACCTAAACCAACTGTGCTAAAAAACTGTATCTGGGCTTTTGTGATAGGTGGCCTGATTTGTACTCTGGGACAGATAATACTGAATTTCTTTATGGGGCAGGGATTGAGCAAACTGGACGCGGGCTCTGCCACATCTGTGGTCATGATTTTCTTGGCCGCCCTGTTCACCGGGCTGGGATGGTACGATGTGCTGGGCAAACATGCTGGCGCTGGCTCCATAGTGCCCATAACTGGTTTTGCCAATGCCATTGTAGCTTCAGCCATGGAATATAAACGGGAAGGCTTTATTTTTGGGGTAGGAGCTCGCATTTTCAGTGTAGCTGGTCCTACTCTGGTATTTGGCTTTGCCGTTTCGGTAGTTATAGGACTTATAAAAGTAGTTTTCGGTTAAATGGTGATGACCTATGACCAACCAAAAAAAACAAGGCTCGCAGACTATAGTGTTTGAGAATCCTCCGGTTTTGACCTCCTGGGCAACCATAGTAGGCCCTAAGGAAGGAGAAGGGCCCTGGAGGTCTGATTTTGACTGGGTCATGGAGGATTATGAATTTGGGGAAAAATCCTGGGAAAAAGCTGAAACTAAAATGCTGCGGGAAACCATTAAATTAGCGGTCAGTAAAAAAAACTATACCCCTGAGGATATAGAACTGATGGTATCCGGCGATCTCCTCAATCAGATAACTTCCTCCAGTTTTGCTGCCCGGGAACTGCAGATCCCTTTTTTAGGCATGTATGGAGCTTGTTCTACCATGGCGGAATCTCTTCTGACCGCAGCCATGGCTATTGATGGCGGATACTTTGAGCGGGCTGTGGCAGCGGTAAGCAGCCACTATTATACGGCAGAACGACAATTTCGCTTCCCAGCTGAGCAGGGTGTCCAGCGTTCCATGAGCAGTCAGTGGACTGTCACTGGAGCAGGAGCAGTCGTCTTAGAAAAAGGAATTTATGGCGGTCCCCGCTTAACCTGTGCCACCATCGGAAAAATTATTGATATGGGACAAAAGGACGCCAATGACATGGGAAGTGCTATGGCACCAGCTGCAGCAGATACTATAAAAACCCATCTTAATGATACCGATCGCTCTCCGGATTATTATGACTTGATTGTAACCGGTGATCTGGGTAAGGTGGGCTCTGCTCTGGTCAAACAGCTCTTTATAAAGAATGGAGTGGTGCCAGAGCCAAATTACAGCGATTGCGGAGTTCTGATATTCAACGATAATCAGGATACTCATGCGGGAGGAAGTGGCTGCGGTTGTTGCGCAGCTATGTTATGTGGTCCCTTGCTGAAAAAAATGGTACAGGGCAAAATAGCGCGGCTTTTGTTGGTAGCCACCGGTGCTTTGATGAGCCCTACCACTTCATTTCAAGGTGAAAGTATACCAGGTATAGCTCACGCGGTTGCTCTGGAAAATCTATAAGCGGGGTTGATGGGTATGAATGAATTACTAATGGCCTTTCTGGTGGGAGGAGTGCTATGCCTGATTGGCCAGTTAATTATGGATCTCACCAAACCGGCCATCACACCGGGACATATTCTGGTAGGTTATATAAGTGTTGGCGCGCTCTTAAGTGGGCTGGGACTGTATCAACCTTTGGTTGATTTGGCTGGGGCAGGCGCTACCATTCCTTTGTCTGGCTTTGGCCATTCTCTGACGCAAGGAACCTTAAAAGCAGTAGAAGAAAGCGGCCTTTTGGGAGCAATTTCCGGCGGGGTGGAGGCAACTTCAGCCGGAATCACTGCCGCCATTATTTTTGGTTACGTAGCCGCGGTACTGTTCAATCCCAAGGGTTGAGCAAGTGGATCACCAGCCAGGGTCAGAGTCATGATGGTAACCGACGGAGACTGGACCGCCCGCCAAGCTGTAAAAACTGCCTCACACTCATTGGGTCTGTACCTACTTAAAGCTGCAGCCGGAAACCCTATGCCTTTGTCCGGACCGTTGGTATTAAAACAGATATTACAAGCTCCCCGTGAACCAGTAGTGGTAATGGTTGATGATAAAGGTCATAAAGGAGTAGGAGCTGGGGAACGAGTTATCGAGTATTTGCTCCATCAGAGCGAGCAGATAGAGGTTTTAGGAGTGATAGCGGTGGCCTCCAACTCGCGAGTGCGCGGTGCCCGGGTAGATTACTCGGTAACCGCTGATCTGCAGGTGGTAAAAAACCATCCGGTATCCAAGGAAGGAGCTTTGGAACCACCCCGTCATCACCGCCTGGAAGGTGAAAGGGTTCAGATGCTGGAGAGCTATACGGGTTTACTAGTAGTGGGATGTGGAGAGTCTGGCAAAATGGACGGCCTGGACAGCGCAAACAACATAGCTGAGGCAACTGGCAAGGGCTTGGAAATAATTCTGGAAGGAAGCGATTCTTTTGCGTGATAAAGGCGAGCATCTATATTTAAGCCGCAATTATACCGATAATCTTGACTTGTTCAAACAAGAACTGGGAGAAGGGGAGAGCTTTGACATTATAGTTCGCGAAATGCGGGTTATGGGCCGAAAAGCAGCCTTTATATGTATTGATGGTTTTGTTAAGGATGACATTATTACTTTAGTAATGAAGACCTTGCTCAACCTGTCTGGTGAAGAATTTGGATCTGCCACCCTGAAGACTGTTTTGGAACGTACCATTCCCTATGTAGAGCTCAGTACTGAAGAGCAAATAGATGAACTGATCTATCTCGTAATGGCCGGGGCTATTTTATTAATTGTGGATGGCTGTGACCAAGCCTTTGTAATAGATGCGCGAACCTATCCCTCCCGCAATCCAGAGGAACCAGATATTGAAAGGGTAGTACGGGGCTCTCGGGATGGTTTCACGGAAACCTTAGTCTTTAACACGGCTCTGATCAGAAGAAGAATCAGGGATCCCAAACTGCGGGTTAAACTGGTGAATATCGGCAGAAGGTCCAAAACCGATATATGCCTGCTGTACTTAAAGGACGTAGCTGATCCGGCTTTGGTAGATGAAATAACTAAACGCATAGAAGCAATAGAGATTGATGCCGTTCCTATGGCGGAAAAATCAGTAGAAGAAATGATTACGCCGGGAAACTGGTGGAATCCTTTCCCCCGGGTTCGTTATACGGAACGACCTGATGTGGCAGCGGTGCATCTATTAGAAGGTCATATTCTTATTATGGTGGATACATCTCCCAGTGTTATAATCGCTCCTTCTACTTACTTTCACCATATACACCATGCGGAGGAATACCGGCAGAATCCGGCAGTGGGTGTGTATATTCGCTGGATAAGGTTTCTGGCTATCCTGATTTCCATATTTATTACCCCTTTGTGGTTGCTAGTGGCTTTGGAACCCGATCTTTTACCAGCATCGTTAAAGTTCATTGGACCGGAAAAAACCGGGGAAATCCCTCTATTGCTGCAATTTTTGATAGGGGAAGTGGCCCTTGATTTTATGCGAATGGCCGCTATTCATACTCCTTCTCCTCTAGCAACTGCTTTAGGAGTTATTGCTGCCCTGCTGATAGGTGAGGTAGCTACTAACATTGGACTATTAATACCCGAGGTTATTCTCTATACAGCCGTGGTGGCGGTGGGATCTTTCAGTACGCCCAGCTATGAATTATCTATGGCTAACCGGTTGGTAAGGCTTTTTTTACTGCTGGCAGCAGGATTATTCCAGCTTCCCGGTTTCCTGGCGGCCTTAGCTCTAGTCATAATACTAGTCAGCTTGACCAAATCCTTTGGAATCCCCTATCTGTGGCCGCTGATCCCCTTTAATTGGCCAGCCTTAAAAGCCATCCTGATCCGTTCACCTGTGCCCATTCAAAACCGCCGGCCCAGTATACTGAACACCCGGGACCGGTGGCGGCAGCCGGCTCCAGCCCTGAAAAGAAGGAGGCCTTAAATATGATAAAAGTAGGGATACCGCACAGCCTTTTTTATTTCTACTATTACCCTTTATGGAAAACCTTTTTTGAATCATTAGGAGCTCAGATTATAAAGTCTTATCCCACCACCAGGTTGACGGTTAATCAGGGGGTACAACTAGCCGTTGATGAAGCCTGCTTGCCTATCAAGGTTTATTTTGGCCATGTTAAAGAACTGGCAGAAAAAGGTGTTGACTATTTATTTGTGCCGCGGCTGGTCAGTGTGGAAACCAAGAGCTATATCTGTCCTAAATTTATGGGTTTGCCTGATATGATAAGGGCTGGTATTCCTGACCTGCCGCCCCTCATTGATATGACCATTGATATAAGTAAAACCAATAAATATTTGTACACCGATATTGTACGCGTGGGCAGGCTGTTTGAAGCCAGTAAAAAAAGAATTTGGCAGGCTTATGAGAAGGGAAAACAGGAATTGAGGTTTTGCCAGGCATTGGCTTCCCAAGGATTGTCGCCTCAGGAGGCTATCCAAGTGTGGGAAGGGGAGATGGTAGCTGAGCAGGGAGAAGAGCGTCTGCGGCTGGGAGTGTTGGGGCATGGCTATTCACTGTACGATGACCTATTAAGTATGAATTTGATTGCCCATTTGCGCTCCTTAGGCTGCCAGGTGGTTTTGGCTGAGCATGTAGACCCCCATGATATTGAAGCTAATGCGGCCACTCTACCCAAACGGGTTTTTTGGACTTTGGGAAGAAAGATGGTGGGCAG
>DLUN01000188.1:2775-3299 GCA_003444615.1 Syntrophomonas sp. | reverse complement strand
TGAGTAAAGAAGATTTAGCCCGTTATCTTTTGAATATGTCTCACCGCATGAATATCCATCATACTCTATGGTTTCGGGAAACTGAGCACCAATTGGGTATGAAACAAGCTCTGGACATACTGGAAGAGGTTACCCAGCAAAGCAGCCGTATCGAAATGCAGCGCCTGGCCAAGGCCTTAGGTGTGGAATTGGAAAACGGAATTCCCAAGCCCCTGCTGGACCTGCCCCGGGAAAAGCTCCTGGAGCTAGCCGCTGAGATAGGAAAGAACTGGCTGGCTATGGATGGTCTGTGGTTTCAGGCTGTTGAGAAAGCCTACGGTATGAATGATGCTAAACGCTGTAACGATTCCTGCTGGCACCGTTTTTCCCAGGTAGAAGCCCATATGATTAAAAGCTTTTTAGGCCTGCCAGAACGCCCCGGCTTGGCTGGATTAAAACAGGCTCTGGGATTTCGCCTGTATTCACGGGTTAATGTACAGTCCATCATCGATGAAAGTCCTACCAGTATAATTTTTCAGATGAAC
>DLUN01000188.1:1312-2562 GCA_003444615.1 Syntrophomonas sp. | reverse complement strand
GATGAGCATCCTGACGAGTGGTTCTGCGCCTGGAGGTTTATCCTGGAGGAGCAATAGTGCTGTTATTACCATCCAATTCTTTACCGTATATCATTATCCAGACCCATAAACGTGCAAGGGGCAGGGTAAGAAACAACTGGCTCTGTTTAAAAATAAACCAGCAGCGAAGACTTTATTCCGCTGCTGGATTCATTTCGTAACCTGCCGGGAAGAACTGCCCGTCTTGACCTTTATTTATAGAACTGCTCTTTGGTAAGGCGGAAGCATTCCTCAGTTACCTGCAAGGTGCGGTCAATGTCGGCCTCGGTGTGGGCCCCGCAGATAAACCAGTTATGATGAGGATGGAGGAAAACACCCCGTTTCGCGGCTTCGCCGCAGAAGAAGCGATTGTAGGAAAGGTCCGCATCTCCTACAAATCTCATAAAAGGCATTGCAGGATGTCCGGTATAGCTGATCTCTATACCCATACTGCGGGCCTGTTCCTCCACACCCTTTTGCAACTTGGTTCCCAGTTCATATATCTTAGGTATGATTCCATCTCTCTCAATAATCTTCATACAGGCCAGGGAAGCGGCCATAGGCACCGCACTGAAAAAATGGGTGCCGGTAAAGAAGACAGCGGCGGCCGCTTCTTTCAAGTATTCTTTGCCGGTAATTGCGGAAATGGGATACCCGTTGGCCATAGCTTTACCGAAACAGCTCATGTCCGGGTCAGCTCCGTAATACACATGGGATCCATGAATATCAAGCCGGAAACCGCAGCGGATATCATCAAATATCAGCAATATCTTATTCTCCTGGCAGATCTTTTTAATCTCTGCATAGTAGCTGGCATCAGGCAACCACTGGTCGCTTCCGGCGGGATGATGATGGGGGGTAAGCATTATTGCGGCCACATCATCTTTGTTTTCGGCTACCAAGTTTTTCAGCTGTTCCAGATTAGTAAAGTCAAAATGTAGGACATGGGCTTTATACTCCTCAGGGATGCCGTAAACTGAGTGGGTACACCAGAAATGAGCGCCGTGGTAAGCCCCATTGGCAGTAATAATCTTTTTCTTGCCGGTATAGCCCCGGGCTATGGTAACGGCATAGGTAGTCACATCTGAACCGTTCTTGGCAAAAGCCGTCCAATCATGCCCATCAATCAGGTCAACCAAATATTCTGCCATTTCATTCCAGCGATTGCTGGGCAGAGTAAAGGCATCTCCTCTTTCCATCTGCTCCCGGGCAGCGGCATCTACTTCTTCATT
>DLUN01000188.1:736-985 GCA_003444615.1 Syntrophomonas sp. | reverse complement strand
CCAGGAAACAGGGATAAGATCCAAAGGTTAACCCTATCGGACTTCTGGGTCCATAAATCCCGTTGGGGACCATCTTTTTGGCCTGTTCAAACATCTCATAGGACTTGTCGAACCTGTAAATTTCCACTGCGATCCCTTCCTTCCCTTTGAGTTATCCGCATTCACATTGTCGGTCGGTTACCCGATTGTTTTTATTATAGGGAATCTTTGTAAATTCGGCAAGTATTTTTTATTACAGGTTTTTTGACC
>DLUN01000188.1:0-513 GCA_003444615.1 Syntrophomonas sp. | reverse complement strand
GTCAAGCAAACCACTCTGGCTAGTATATCCCATGCGGCTGGTATCAGCCAGGGCACCTTATTCTATTACTATAAAAGCAAAGATGACCTTATTTACGACATACTGGAACAGCATTTTTCCCAGCTTACCGATTCGATCATAGCTGGCATACCCCGACACACCAATGGGGATAAAGTTAAGCTTTTACGGGGAACTCTGGAAAAGCTGATCAAAGATCAGGAAACCAGCCGCATGAATATCTACCTGTTCCAGGAAGCCATCCTGGGCAATGATGATATCCGTGACCGTTTCCTGGTCAAATACCAGACCTGGAGAGAAATAATTGCCCGGCAGATTTCGGCGCTGTTCGGTATCAGCGATCCCGACAACCTGGCCAGTCTGGGAGGAGTGATACTGGCAGTTATTGACGGCTTTACCATACAGTATTTGCTTGATCAAAACAGTGTGGACTTTCAGCAGGCAGCCAGGGTTTTAGCCGCTATGCTGGCCAGCGTCTGTCTCTTATACACATCT
>DLUN01000056.1:1636-2914 GCA_003444615.1 Syntrophomonas sp. | reverse complement strand
CCGCTACAATAGTTCCCTATCCACGGGTAGTAGGCCAGATTTTTTGTACTGCCATAAGATTGTCTCCCGGTGGTATCCAGGGTTCATCACTTAAGGTCCGATGGTAAACAGCAACAATGGGCCAGTGTTTTAAGCGCATACATATTCACCTCTCCTTGCTCTATAGTAAGCAAAGCAGGTTAATATGTTGCTACTTCGGGGTTACAAAATCCATAAAAGGGTACCGTCATCTATACAATAAGGTCAAAAACATTACCAAAAAATATGTATTAATGGTATGATAAGTCAAGGGGTATCCACTGGAGGGTGTTGGTTATGGGCTCAGAGGAATCCTTAGTACTGGTTATTATATTAGTTTGTCTAGGGGTAGGCTTACTTGCTGCCATTATTGGATTATTCCTCTTTAATAATTTCAACTGGTGGGATAAGCTATAATCCCCGCATATTCTCACTACGCAAATACCTGGCATCCCTAGTATTCAGAACGTGCTCTATTTTTTGCAGCATTGCCTCTTTATCTTGTTGTAATGTCCCACTGATTGGCAAATAATTAGAAGCGTGAGCGCCTACAAATTTTACCGGCTCTACGGTAATAGCCTCCAGCATTATTTTCATTTCTTCCAGGGTCTCAAAAGGATCCAATACCGAAAATTCTCCTTTTTGTACCTGTCGATACAAAACGGTTCCTGGTACGGGGGTCACAGTCAAAGCAGCTAGGTACTGGGGATGCATTTTGTTTATCATCAGACCGGTAGCCAGAGCATGTTCATGTGAACGGGGTCCCCGGCCGGCTAGCCCCAGTAGAACCATAGCTGATAGGTTCCAGCCAGCTTGTAGCAAGCGTAGCCCGGCTTCCAGCATCTGATCTGCTCCAACTCCTTTTTTTACCTCCCTCAGCAACCGATCATCACCGGTTTCTACTCCCAAATAGGCCTTTTTCAATCCTGCTGCTCGCAAAGCGGTTAACTCGGAAGGGCTTTTGGCTAAGGTGCTGTTAGGCCCCACATAACAGCCGACATGGCGTAGAGCTGGAAAGTTTTGTTTTAAGCAATCCAGGATTTTCAGCAAAATTTCGGTATCAATGGCAATGGCATCACCATCACATAAAAACACCTTTTCCACATTGCCATAATGCTGACGAGCCATTTTAATGTCTTCCTTTATCTCCTGCAAAGGCCTGACCCGATAGCGCTTATCCTTGTACATACCGCAAAAGGTGCACTGGTTATGAGAACAACCGATAGTACACTGCAGTAAGTAGCTATTAGCTTCACTAAA
>DLUN01000056.1:0-1368 GCA_003444615.1 Syntrophomonas sp. | reverse complement strand
AGGAATTCCCTCCCCTTCCCCAGTTTCAGTTTCATCCTGGTCATCTGGATTTTCCGGAAGCTCGATCTCTTCCGGTGCCTCAGGTTCTTGCTCCACTGGCTCCACTTGGGGGGAGCGAAAAGGTTTTTGTTCCAGCACTCCCTGGTAGTAAAGGGAACTCATATATTCCCTCCATACTGGAGCAGCCAGGCTGCCCCCAAAGGCTCCGCTGCCAGTTACCGGCGTTCCATCACTGTTTCCTATCCAGACAGCAGTTACCAAATCGGTAGTATAACCAACATACCATAAGTCCCTGCTGTCGGTGGTAGTGCCAGTTTTACCTGCTGAACGGACCGGTATGGCTGCCCGGGTTCCAGTCCCCCAAGACACCACCTCGCCTAATATACTATCCATAACCTGAGCTGTTTTGGCACCAATCACCCGATGGCTGCGGGCTTTATAATGATAAATGTGGCTGTCATTCCGGTCTACTACCTTGCTGATGACGTGATATCCATAAACCAAACCCTTGCCTGGGAAAGCTACGTAAGCAGCTGCCATTTCCGCAGGTGAAATACCCCGGTTCATACCCCCCAACCCTAATGCTAAGTGACGGTCAGCTTCTTCCAAGGTAGTAACTCCGAATGATTCAAGGTAGCGGAAAGCCTTTTCCAGCCCTAAAATATTTAATATCTCCACGGAGGCTACATTGTATGAGCGGATCAGAGCTTCACGTACCGTAGCCTTTGCCGGTGCCCAGGCATTGCTGTTGGTAGGTTGATAGCCGCCAAAATCCCTGGGACTGTTATTGATAATCGTATCGGCGCTGATAACCCGTTCATTAAGGGCAGCTGCATAATAAAAGGGTTTAATGACAGATCCAGGCTGGCGAGGCAGCACCGCCATGTTGAGCTGATTTCTCTCAAAGTCGGACCCCCCAACCATGGCCCGTACCCCTCCATCGGCAGGGTCAACTGATACTAATGCCCCGTCACTAGCGGTAATTCCTCTCCAGCCGATACTGCGCAAATTGTTGGTCAAGGCATTTTCAGCCTGGTTTTGCATGGTGCGATCGATGGTGGTATAAATGGACAGGCCTCCCTGATATAATCTTTCCTTACCCACCATCTCTTCCATTTTCCATACTATATAGTTTACCAAATAAGGATGAGGTGTCTGCCGGGCTTGGACCTTGCTCACCACTACAGGCTGATGCATGATTTCATCTGCTTGAGAGGGAGCAATAATTCCCTGTTCCACCAGGACATTTATAACCGTTTCCTGGCGAAGTTTCAATCCCTCCCAGTTAGTATCAGGATTATAGTGCTCCGGGGACTGAATTAATCCCACCAGTATACAGATTTCCGCTTCAGTCAGAGACCAAATATC
>DLUN01000021.1:2993-3222 GCA_003444615.1 Syntrophomonas sp. | reverse complement strand
GGTATATATTAGCAATGAATTGTTTCTCGTCTTGGGACCACATAATAACATCCGGGTACTTGGCCGCCTCCGGTATGTTGGTAGTTAAAATGGGAAGCCCGGCCGCCATATACTCCCACATTTTGATGGGATTAACTGATTCCACCATACTGGTGAGTTTGAATGGTACAATTCCTACATCAAAAGCCTGTTCATAGGCAGCTAACTGATCGTAGGGTTTGAATCCTAA
>DLUN01000021.1:0-2714 GCA_003444615.1 Syntrophomonas sp. | reverse complement strand
ATACTGCACTGGGGATATTCTGCCGCTACTCGATCAATGAGTTCTAAATCGAGCCAGCTGGCTATTACTCCGGTATAGCCTATGATGGGCTTGGGAATATGGGCAATATCGTCGGGAACTGGTAAGCTTTTGCGGCTGGCCTGGGAAAAGTATTGGTAATCACAACCGTTGGGAACTAAAAAGGTATTGGGGTTCATACCTGCAGCCATAGAGTACAGCTTTTCGGAAGTGGCAATGACTATATCAGCACTGGCTACTGCCTGAAAATAGAAAGGCCGCCAAGCCTCAAATTCATCGCTAGGTTCATCAACACTGTCAAAAACAATCAAACTGGGATTGTACTGGTGCAGTGCATTAACCTGGGCACCAGCACTGTAATATACAACCGGGCGGATACCTCTTTTCTGAAGGTCAGGGTCGACGTGGTTAAACAGATAAAAATTAGGGTAAGGCTCGGAAACACCAGGAGGCTGTTCTTGGTAAGGCCCAGGTCGGTTCAGGAAGAATACCGGAATCCCTAACTGGGCGAAACCCTTCATCAATTGCTGGGGTCTTTGCACCAGATAATTGAAGTCCAGGGTAGGTGGGTAGAGAATGGCACTAATTCTCGACATGAAGATCCCCCTTAAACCATTTAGGTATTTTGTAACTGCTTTATTATCGTATGCCGTATCCATACTAGGGGTGATCTGCCAATTGCTGTCTGTCGAAGAAAAATATTGGTAAAACATCACAAAAAGGGTGAGTCAGGCCGCTCCCATGACTCACCTTAACAGATTGCTACTCAACCTCTTCACCATCTAGCTCCATCCGATCCTGGGCTTTCTGATAACATTGGGGGCAAAGCTCTGCATCACAATATGGGCAGGCTTTTACCTGCTGTTTAGCCACTCGTGTTCCACATGATGGGCATAAGCTCTGAGGAATAACCCGGCTCTTTCGGGCGGTGCTGACATTAAAAATGCTTTCTTCCCCGACAGGCAGGGGAATAGCCTGATAACGCTGGGTGCGATTGTGGATAATCACATTCTCCTGCCTATAGGAAGGATTCCTGCTCTGCATGTATATCCTCCTTTCTGTGTTTTCTGTCACTACTTTATACCCATATTTAGCCTATGATAATCGCTCCGGTTTGGTGTCAGTGCTCAGTATAATTTTATACGTACTGGCTTCCTGCTGTAGCGCACTGTACCCCGTAAGGGCGGCGGAGTTGGTGATGGGGGGGGCGGAGCAGCTGGATAAGAGGCGGGGGGTGCAGGTGGAACTGGGCTTGGCTGAACTGCTACCGGATGGGAAACCTGGACTTGCACCGGCGCTGGTGAAGGGGGTGGCACCTGGGGCTGAACATGAACAGACGGTTTGGCCAAACTCTGCAGGTAAAGCATTATTTCGCGAACTCGTTGCTGGTAGGTATGTTTCCGGTAAACCTCGGCCTGCCCTTGACGGGCGATTCTCTGCCGCAGTTGGGGATGCTGCAGGTAATAATTGACCAAATCCAGGGTTTCTTCGGGGCTTTTGCTCCAAACCAGGTGATGATGGTTAATAAACATTTCCTCGATAGCCGGAGTCCATTGAGTAAGATAGAAGCCTTGGCACCCCAGTATTTCAAAGGTGCGCATGCTCATCATGGTCCGCGAGGTATCTACCGAATGGAGTCCCAGTATTATACGCGCGGTGGCACAGACGGCTGGCAAATCCTCATTGGCCATATAGCCGCCATAATAAGAGGGAGGTATTGTATAGCTCTGATTGGGATCCAGCCACCATTCATTACCGTAAACCTGCAGGTCATAACCATGGTCAATTAGAGGCTGCAGAACCGTGGCTATTCCCTTTTGGCGAGCAGGATGGTAGGAATAGTTGTTGCCAGAAAAAACAATATCATGATTAAAACGGGAATCGGGAGTACCTGTCCGGTGGTAGCTGGGGTTGCAGGCAAACATTAAAAGATGAGCTGAGATGCCATGCCGGCGGTAATCGGCCAGACTTTCCCAACAGGGGGTAAAAACCAAGGCTGATTTTTGGGCAAAGGGCAGGGAAAGAAAATCAAAAGAAACTGGATCTTCTATAGCCCAGTAAACATGAGGAATACCGCGCTGTTCCAGCAGCGGGAATAGCTTGGGCATGCGTCCGGTGCCGCCATCATTAAAGACTATGTCAGGGTTGAATTCATCAATAAAAGGCTCTAAGGAAGGTTCCTGGTCCAGAAAAACATAACGGACTTCGTGTCCCAACTCAGCTAAAGCCGGCCCGATGCCATACTTTACAATGGGAGCGGTGTTGGCAAATAAAATTCTCAAAAATACCACCTGCTTTTCATGCTCTAATAACTCTTATTAGACTATGCATGAAAAGCAGGTTAGGTTCTATTGCCGCTGGTTACCGTCAGCTGTTGTTTAGAAATAGTCTTTTAATACGAGCCCCCAGGGCCAGGTCTTCCTCCATGGTCGATTCTGTCTCCATAGGCTGTCTAAGGGGGGAATAATAGGGATTTTCAAGATTCTGCAGGCGGCGGTCCTTGTCCCGAAGTGCTGTCTGCATCTGCTGGACCATCTCCTGATAACGGTTAATCTCGGTCTGCAGGCGGCTGCTGCGCATTTCTGCCTTTCGGATGCCCTTTTTCAGGCTACTGACATCCCGTTCGTAATAATAGATACGGCGCCGCAATTCCCGGGTTTCATGCTCAACTCTGCTTACCTCAGTCTGCAGTTGCT
>DLUN01000126.1:3533-4203 GCA_003444615.1 Syntrophomonas sp. | reverse complement strand
GAACTCAAGGCTCCCCCTACTAGAAGCATATAAATTAAGTCGGGAATGGAAAAAGCTGCCCGGTAAGCATCAGTAATGTAATTTTGGCCAAACAGAGTGTACAGAGCTACTTCGCGGCCATAACCCAGCACTCGTGACAAAATAACCGTGACCATAAGCAAAAAAGCAGCCCTGGCCATGTGTTTACCCGAATACGTCACGTCGTCAACTCCCAACGTGAGCTCCCCGTTTAGATTCGATTAGGATAGAAATACTACCCGAAATATTGCCCATATTTTATACAAATAATCTATAACTTTCTTACAGGCGCTTTTCGCGGTAGTTTCAAATTGTTCGTCAACTTGAACCAACTTGTCCGTATTAACCAAATACTGCTGACCAGCTATATAGATTTCCCACTGTGATTCATCAGCCTGCATGTGAATAACTGGAGGGCGTTGGTTAGCGGTGAGTTGATTTATAGCTTCATTGCTGACATTGAGGCCGCATATAACCAGAGTTAGCACTAAACCGGTTAATAGTAACTGGCAAACTCGTTTCATTGCATATCCTCCGCTAAGACTCTTATGAGTATATCAGAAAACAATTGGGCTGCATATTTTGCCTGGGCCAAAGTATTTAAGTCGCTTCCTATTTCAATAAGCAAAGCCCGGTTATGGTATTCCTGATT
>DLUN01000126.1:0-3329 GCA_003444615.1 Syntrophomonas sp. | reverse complement strand
TGGCGAATGCCAGGTTTTCTTCCCAATTAGGATGAGGCTTGCGTTCATCAGTCCCGACTATAATCAATATACGAGCACTGGGTTTACCATTTATTTTAACCGTCTCAGCTTTCTCCATACCGGGTATATGGTCACGGTGGACATCAAATAAGGCGGCTAGTTCCTCCTGTTCTTTAATAATTCGCTTTACGGTTTCCCGGGAATTAGTATAGCTTTTTTCATACTCGGGAAAATCGTGAATTTCATCGTAAAATACCGCATTAACCCCCTGCTGGCGTAAGCTGCCGACCACTTCACGAGCAGCGTCATTAACCAGTCCGCGTTTACCATCCAGTTTAGGTTTGCCGCTGTCAGGAGTATAAGTCTCCGCTGAATGGGTACAGTACAGAGCTACTCGACTATCCTTTAACTGCACCAGTTCTTCTGTAGACAGAGTAGGAGCCGATTCCTCCTGCACTATGGCGGGCAGTTCAAAAGTACCGGGTAAGCCATCCGGCTCTTCCTTTCCGGTCACAGTCAAGTCAGCACTGGCCAATACCTGTATATTACTGGTCATAAGGCTCTGAGGCCAGGTCCGGCTAAAATAGGTGCTGCCTGACCAGGGCCACTGGTTTCGACCCGCCAGGGCTACATTAGCATTACGAACCAGTTCTGCCGCCTGCTCATTATTGAGGTTGATTTGCATTCCCTGTATAGCTTTCGGTAAACGCTTTACCAAGGCATCATTCTGCCATATACTATTAATATCCAGGCTAACACCTGCCAGCAGGACGACAAAAAACAGCTGTACCATAAGCATGCTTTTCACAAATACTAAAATATTGTTTCGCAGCACCTGTCCACCTCTTTTTTTCACTCTCTTAAAATTTATGGTGGACAGGCCGGGGTTAGAACGACTTTAACCGTAAATCTACAAAAGGTATGACCAATTCTTGCTTTTTAATAAAGGTAATGCTATAGTATTTTCGTTAGCCAAATTCTGAAGGAGGTGAACATGTGGCAAAGAGCAAAACTCCGGCAAAGCGGGCCCGTATTGCTGAAGCAAATCGCCTGCGTAATAAAGCCCAAAAAAGCAGGATAAAGACAGCCATTAAGGGTTTTGAGGCTGCTTTGGCCAACAATGATGTCGAGTCCGCCCAAGCAAAACTGCTGGAAGCAACCTCCTTAATTGACAAGAGCGTTTCCAAAGGAGTTCTTCATAAAAATACTGCGGCTCGTAAAAAATCAGCCCTGGCGATTAAGTTTAATAATCTGAACCAAGCAAACTAAACCCCTGTATATAAGGATAAAAAAGGGGACGGTTATTTGTTTCACTGGCTCGACTCGGAACAGAAAACCGTCCCCTGTTTTAATGATCACTTCACTTCGCAGCAGCTCACCAAGAGCATTTCCATAAGCAAGTCTGGATCTATACCAGTGCTTTTCATGCCTACATCCGTTTCCAACAGCAAAGCAAATATCTTCTCCAAAGACCCCCAGGAGAAATTGCGGGTGACCTCCATCATTTTACGTACCGTATAGTCCTTCTGCCCTGTGGTTTTAGCTATTTCAGCCCGGCTGAGCCCCTTTTCCTGATAATACTTAACCATAGCCAGGGTTTGAAACTGACGGTTAATCATAGCCAGCATAGGAATGTTTTCTTCACCTTGAGCCCGCAGGCGCTGGTAAGCATCTAAGGCTTTTTGGGGATTGCGAGCGGTAAGGCCATCAATTAATCCGAATATCTTAATCTCTTCCCGGGACTCCATCTGTCCTTCCAAACAACTCTCCGGTATAGTTCCGGTAGGCACCATAAGGCATAATTTATCTATAAGGTTTTTCAGATAATACATATCCTGTCCGCTGCGTGCCAGGCGATTTATCAGCCTGGCCTGAGCCTGGCGCCCTTGCTGGGCAAATTGTTTTTCTATCCACTGGACCAGTTCCTTTTCATTTAAGCGGGGACACGCTATGACCTGACCTTTTTTGCTCAAGAGCTTTACCAGAGGATTACTAGCATTTTGTTGTTCTGAGGTCAAAATCAGGACCTGTCCAGCAGGCATATCATTAATGTAGTTTTCCAATATAACTTGAAAATCTCGTAGACGGCTGGTTTGGCGGCCTTTGCCCAAAAACCCAGGTCTTTTAATGACTACTACTCTTTGCAGGGCAAAAAGGGGGCTAAATTCCAGATTCTCCAGCAGTTGTTGAGGGCTCAAATCACTGCTGTCAATGAATACGACCTCAGATTCCTGGCCCCATTTCTTATGCCAGTCTTCAATAATATTGGCAATTTCCAAGTCAATGCGATAAGCTTCTTCTCCCCATAAATAATAAAGTTCTGACTCAGCCATAGCTATCCCCCTGCATCAGATAATACTCTAACCCTGCCATAATTTTACCATAATCGGATTATTCTAAGCCTTAACTGTTCAATTACAGCGTCTCTATCTCAAATATGCTATAATCGTTACGTACGGCCTAAAAAAGATAATAATGTATTACCCAATAAATCTGGTAGTTGAATAAGATAGAAAGACCGGGGGGATGCACGTGGTCAAAACGTTTGATGTGATTATTGTGGGTGCAGGTCCGGCGGGAATTTTTGCCGCCATGGAAATATGCCGCCACACCAATTTGAAAATACTGATGCTGGAAAAAGGTAAAACCGTACAAAAACGTTGTTGCCCCATTGGAGAAGATACTCCTTCCTGTATCAACTGTAAGCCCTGCTCCATAATGAGTGGCTGGGGCGGTGCCGGAGCCTTTTCCGATGGCAAACTAACCCTTACCACCGAGTTCGGTGGCTGGTTGCACAATTATATGAGCAAAGAGAAATTACAACAGCTCATAGCCTATGTCGACCAGACTTATGTGGACCACGGCGCGCCTGATAGGCTTTTTGGGCAGGATAATGACAAAGTCCAGGAATTAATGTACCGGGTTGCCCGAGCAGGACTCAGGCTCATTCCCGCCCAGATTCGTCACATGGGCACTGAAAACACTCTGCAAGTACTGAGCAATATGTATAAAGACCTGGAATCTCGCGTCACTATCAAAACCGGCGAAACTGTCCAGGACATACTGGTTGAAGGAGACAAGGCTACAGGCGTGACCACCAATGCGGGTACC
Organism: Syntrophomonas sp.; assembly: GCA_003444615.1. Classification (GTDB taxonomy): domain Bacteria; phylum Bacillota; class Syntrophomonadia; order Syntrophomonadales; family Syntrophomonadaceae; genus DTU018. Next base: position 218 of record DLUN01000126.1, on the reverse strand, counting down.
TATTATGCTCCTAAGATCATTTTAGCACCCGGGAGAGATGGAGCCCATTGGTTTACGGAACAAGCCACCCGTTTGGGTTTAACTCTTCATAATAATCAGGTTGATTTAGGGGTAAGAGTAGAAGTGCCGGCAGTTACCATGCAGGAATTTACTGATAATATTTGGGAGCCAAAAATCGTTTACAATACCCGGCAATTTGATGATATAGTACGTACCTT
>DLUN01000106.1:26352-26530 GCA_003444615.1 Syntrophomonas sp. | reverse complement strand
AGATGTGTATAAGAGACAGTGATAACCCGGATACCATTTGGATTAATGATATGAGCGCTACCATTGGTACCTATGCTGGAGAAGGCGGTTTAATGGTTAATATATAAAAAGAGGGGGCTTTTATGCCGACCGAGCCCCCTGATAGAAAAACTATACACCCCTGAGTGTATGTCCCCCC
>DLUN01000106.1:24533-26091 GCA_003444615.1 Syntrophomonas sp. | reverse complement strand
AAAAAGTCTCCAATTGTAGACAATAAATGTCTACAATTGGAGACGGTGTGTCAAAAAGAAGACATCTTATAAGCGGCTGATTTCCGGTGGGCGAAAACGGCTTTCGTCGATTTGCAAAGCGTAATCGATTTGGGCTAGCATTTCCTGCCGGTCCCGGGGAATAATTCCCTGTACATCCCAGTAATTAGAGACGTGGTCGCTTAATAATATACTGTTGTCACACTCTAGATTCTCCACCAATAACCTTACTTCTTGCAAGGCCTGATGAGGAGACAATAGCTGGAATCTTCCCTGGCGATAATCTTCATATAAGGGAGTGTTAGGAACGGGAACAAAAGTGCGCAAACGAATAAAATCGGGGCTGATGGCGCTTAACACCCGGGCGCTTTCCAAAGCGTGCTCACGAGTTCTTTCCAGGCCTCCAATTCCAACCAAATAGTACTCGCTGGTCTGTATGCCAGCCTGTTTTAGTTTGAGCCCAGCTTCGATTATCTCCGCTGAGGTCACTCCCTTTTTTATCTTCTCCAGGGTGACATCGTCACCGCTTTCCATTCCCGTATGAACTCGGGTTAATCCAGCTGCTTTCAATCGCTGCAAGTCTTCCAGACTTTTTTTGTTTACGAACCGGGCTGAACCGTAAACCGTAATACGCTGCAATTTAGGAAATAATTGGCGAGCATACAAAAAGATCTCTTCCAATTGGTCAGTTTTCATAATTATGGTGTTGCCATCAGGAAAGAAAAGGGAATGAATTCCCTCACCATAATAGTCCCTGGCCATGTCTAAATCTTCTTTTATTTCGTGAACCGGCCGCAGGCGAAAACGTGTGTCTTTGTACATCGTACAGAATGTGCATTTGTTGTGGGGACACCCAATCGTAGCCTGAATCAACAAACTGTGGGCTTCACTGGGTGGCCTGTATACGGTTCCTTCATAACGCAAAATTTATCTACCTCCTTAACTAAAGACTATCAGATTTTCCCCTTAGGAAAAAGGCTTTTGGCTGAATTGCAGAGCATGGACCGGATTTACCTGTTGTCTTATATCCGTAAAAAATATATAGTTAAAAACAAGGACGAGAACACCATACTGTAAAGGTTGGGAATAAATGCCTGTAAGGATTATAATTGTGGATGATGATGAGCGGGAACGAATAGTACTGCGCTATATAGCGGAACAAATTAAGGATGTCAGCATAGTGGGAGAGGCCGTTCATGGTTTAGAAGCTTTACTGCTATGTCAGGAAAAGAAAGTAGATTTAGTGCTTTTGGATATTGCTATGCCGGAAATGGGTGGACTGGAAACTGCTCGCAAGCTCATGGACATGAAGGAACCGCCTCTATTTACTTTCATAACTGCCCGCCGGGAAATGGCAGTTGATGCTTACGAACTAGGTGCGTTGGACTTTATAGTTAAACCTGTGGAACAGCAGAGATTGGAGAAAACCATTGAAAGGGCCAAACAGCGCATAGCCCATAGGGCATATATCGAGGAAATTGTACGGGAGCGCCTTAAAGAACGTATTGATTTTATGCTGGAGCGTTATAAAAACTATGAG
>DLUN01000106.1:0-24259 GCA_003444615.1 Syntrophomonas sp. | reverse complement strand
GTGCTAATTTGTACCAGAGACGGAACAGATTATCTGAGCAATTATACTCTTAATGAACTAGAGGGACGTCTGGATAGCAGCGTTTTTTTCCGCGCTCATCAGGCTTTTATCGTTAATCTGAACTATATCAAAGAGATTGTGAATTTTGGAGAGGGATCATACATACTTCATCTTAACAATGGTCATAAAAATATTATTCTCAGCCGTTCCCGAGCCAAACAGTTAAGGCAGAAAATGGGCATAACATAAACCGAATGGACCCTATAATGTGCACATTATACCCAAAAACTTTCCTGTTATACCGAAGTCAAGTAACTTAGCAGGGTGAGATAATCATAACTGAGTTAGCTGAGAATAGTGGAGGGAGGGCCCTTTTAATAAGGCCCTCCTTTGTATTGGATAGGAATTTCATAAGCAACCATAAATTTGTACTATAAGTCACAAGCTACGGCAAAATATCCATTGAATTCAACCAAACTCAGCTCTTATAGAGAAAAAAATCACAAAATGGTTTATAGTTTAATTAAGAACAAGGACGGTGAAGAAGAAGAAAGGGAAAGGAGGTTACTAGACAGATAGTTGTTTTTCCAGTGCAACGGACGGGGTTATCACTGGGAAAATACAGGTTCTTAATTTAGGTAAAAAGGGAATTGGAGATTTTTATTCTGGACGGTACTTACCTTTGCACGAGGGGAGTGATAATATGATACCATTTGCTAAGCTGGAACGATATGAGGGCAACGAATCTCTGTTCGAGTTGGTACTTATGTCGGTCGTATCCACGCTGGTTGGGGAGCCGCTTCATATTCACGCTGAAGGTTTAAGGGGAACCGGTAAAACCACTATAATGCGTGCGGCACGAGGCATTCTCCCTAACATAACCAGAATTAAGGGATGCATTTATAACTGCGACCCAGAAAGACCTCACTGTCCACAGCACAAGAACATGACAGCACCAGAGCTGGCCGAATTGGGTACAGAAGAGATCCCCATGCCCTTTTTGGAGATTTCCCACTCTGCTAAAGTGGGCACAGTAGCCGGCAGTATAGACCTTAGCCGGTTGACCGATAGCACACAACCTGAAGCACGCCTTCTGCCGGGACTTATTCCCCAAGCTCATAGAGGAATTCTGTTCATAGATGAGATTAATCGACTGGCTGATACATCGCCTGAGATCACTGATATTCTACTAGATGTTATGGGAAACAAACCCGGGCACATCCAAATTGAGGAAGCAGGCCTACCGGTGGTAGAGATTCCCGTAAGTGTTTCGGTCTGGGCGGCATCTAACCCTGATGAGGATCCCGGTCCCCTGGAAGAAATCCGCCGCCAGTTGTCCGATCGCTTTGACATGGTTTGTTACATGGGACGCCCCGACTCGGTTGATATTTTGGCGCAAATGCTAAAAGAAAATTCTCATGCTTATAAAAACAAACGATATAAAGATAGTCATGAAGAAGATGATCCGGGAAATGAAGTGTATCGTAAAAACATCGTCAAGTGGGCGGGTCTTTATGAGCAAGCTGATCTTCCAGACTTTCTGCGGAATTTCATTGCCCGTCTTTACATCAAACATAATCTGGAGAGTATACGAGCTATTGAAGCCATGCAACAGGGAGCTGTCCTACATAGCATAATCCGCGGACATGATAAAGTACTGATTAATGATGTCACCGATATGATTCCTCTGGTATTGAAACACCGGGTAGATGGAGATACCTTGATCAAGATGATAAACGACGTGGATTCCAGATCGGCCAAGGATGGGATCCTAACCTTCCGGGGACGTAAGAATAAGAAGTCTAAAAAGGAAGATGAACCTGATTATTTTCCCCAGAATGCCCGCCCGCTTAAAGATATGAGCCGGGGTGAGCTGATTAACACTGAGAAGACTTTAACCCCTTCAGATTATTAAGATACGGTGATAAAAGGGGGGAGTTGCTATGATAGGGGAAAAGACCAACATTGATAAAGCTGCATCGGTAGGCAATTATCTGAGCTTATATTTCGGACAGAACCAGGGTGTACGCCTGGGGGAAAGTACAGTGGTCAGCCGTAAAGCCCACAGGCGTATGCCCGAGAAGAGAATTAAAGGCCAGATCAAAATCCTTTTGAACCGGGATGCAGGTAAAACTTACCTGGATTATGTTGATGCCGATCAGGTAGTGCATATTGATACTTATCACAAACCCGGTGAAATAAACCCCCTTTATGTGGCCAGAGCCATTTTTTATGCCTTGGAAAACTACTTCTTGGAACAAAACCCTCAACTGCAGTATGCAGAAGATGAACGCTTTAAGATGGTAACCGATTATGCCAACAGAATCTTCATAACTACCAATGGTGGTAAGGGGACGGTTTATGATCTTTTTCAAGGCATAATACGTCCCTTTATTGAAGGGGAAGAAGGCTTTGATCATGTACACGTCCTGGTACGGTTAAACCGGGAAGAATACTATTTGGTCTATGTAATTGCGGAAGCGGTAGAAGAGGTCATTCTTCAGTCAGAGGTAAAACTGGCTAAAGTGCGCAACATAACCCACGGCAATCAAAAACAAGCTGAAGAGAGTTTTGCCGGTTATATCAAGCTGCCCTGGAAAAAATTCAAAGGTCAGCAGGCCCGGCAACTGCCAGCCAAAGAAAACGTTAATCAGTTAATTCTCAAGCTGGCGGAAAAGTTTGGCGGAGTCGATGAAATTGAGGAGTTTTTAGATAGCTATTCTACTAATGTGTTTAAGCGTAAAGGAATCGATCAGCAGAAGAAAAAGTGGGGGGATGTTGAACATTATGTGGAGCAGTTGGAAGAACTGGGACTGCTGAAAGATACGCCCTTCGGGAAAATACTTACCAGAAAAGGTCTGAGCCTGAAAGACTTCGTTATGAATCATAAATGTGAATTGGAGACGGAAATACGGCGTAATATACGTAGGGCTCCATCAGGTGGTACCAGCCGTTTTAAGAAGATGGGCAAAGTAGAGAAAAAGTCCCAACAGGTGGAGTTCACTAATCGCAATAAGACGATAAATAATCCGGAAAAAAACTGGTCAGGAGATTTAGCAGTTCCGGAGACAATTGTGCAGGCCAAAAAGAATTCCTTCCTGCGTGGAGACACGAGGTTGAGGATACAAAAGGATGATCTTCATTACTATGAAAAGAAATCCTATATCCCTATAGATATATGTCTATTAATTGACGCCAGCGGCAGTATGGCTGGTGATAAGCGTCAGGCCGCCTGCTATTTGGCTGAACACCTGCTGTTGACCGGCAAAGAAAAAGTGGCCGTGGTTACTTTCCAGGAGCGCAGCAGTAAAGTGGTAGTTCCTTTTACCCGTAATGAGCGTATCCTGCGCCGGGGATTGTCAACCATCAATCCAGCTGGGCTGACTCCCCTAGCGGATGGTATTATGACCGCCTTGAACCTGATTAAAGATACCCGGGTACGCAATCCTTTGCTGGTTTTAATCACCGACGGCGTTCCTAATACCCCCTTATGGACTTTGGATGCCAAAGCAGATGGACTGGAAGCAGCCGGCCGGATAGCTAATAGTAATGTTAGGTTTATCTGTATTGGAGTTGAATCTAACCGCTATTACTTGGAGAAAGTGGCTGATAGGGCTCAAGGGGTGCTTTATCTGGTAGATGACTTGAATAAGGAAAACCTTATAAATATAGTAAAAGCAGAAAAAAGAACTATGCTGGAGGCTAAGCGCAGCCTGGCTTAAGCTAGAGGAGCCTATCCTGGGCGAGCAAATATTGACATTTTTCCTTAAAGTCCGATACAATCAGTATAGTTAAACGTTATAACGTGGAAAATCGCAAACCCGTAGTTTGCTTTAATAACTCCTCCTTCATACACGAGCACTGTTTCAGTGCTCGCTTTTTTTTGGCATAAAATGGGGGCCGACCTCGTATGATGTACAAGCAACCGTGAGGGAGGCCGAAAACATGACCCAGCGATTTTTAGTGATTATAGCTGTTCTGGTCTTAGCCATATGTTTGATCAGCGGAGGATGTGGGTCAAACAGTGAACAACCCATAAAAAGTTGGCGAGATCTGGTTAACTTGCTGCCAGAACCCCAGCAAGAGAGTCAGGAAGAACCACTGGATATGTTACCTACTGTTGAGCCGTTGCCAGAGGCTGAGCCAGATCAGGAAACCATTGAAGTAGTGCTGTATTTTGGACGGGGGGATGGTCTTTCACTGGTGGAAGAAATGCGCAGCATACCAAAGGAAGAAGGCATTGCCCGCCGCACTATTAATGAACTGATGAAAGGGCCGGATACCCCTGAGTACTTAAGCATCGTTCCGGAAGGAACCAGGCTGCTGGATATTAATCTAAAACCTGATGGATTGTGTATTATCAACTTGAGCCGGGAAGCCTGTCAGGTGACCAGCCGGGAGCAGGAAGAAATGATGGTAATGGCTATTGCCAACACCGTGGGCCAGTTTCCTGCTGTAAAAGAGGTGACTTTTATGATTGAGGGGGAATTCGTTCAGGAAATTGGCGGCTTTATAGACTTGAGCCAACCGGTAAAACCAGCTAAATAGATTTATTAAGTGAGGCTGGGGAGAGATGGTTAGATAATCTCTCCTTTTTTTATTGCCTAAGACGGCAATGGAATTACTCATCTAAAAGTGATACATTAATTAGTGTATGTTGGGGAACGGTAAAATAGGCTGCAATCTGGCTCAATGAGGTGTTTGTTTGATGAATACACAACCCATAGGGGTTTTAGATTCTGGGGTGGGAGGGCTAACGGTAATAAAGGCCATGCTGGCTGAGCTGCCTGATGAGGATTTCATATATTTCGGAGATACTGCTCACCTGCCTTATGGCAACAAGACTCCTGCCCAACTGATAACTTATGCTGGGGATATTATGAAGTTTTTTAGTACCTTTCCCGTAAAAGCGGTGGTAGTAGCCTGCGGAACTCACTCTTCGGTGACTTTGCAGCACATCATAAAAGATTACTCCATACCTCTTCTAGGGGTGGTTAAGGCAGCAGCGCGCAGTGCTGTAGCCGTTACCTCAAATAAACGACTGGGAGTGCTGGCTACTCAGGCTACGGTAATGAGCGGTACGTTTACCCGCGAAATAAAAACTCTGCAGCCTGGGTGCACAGTAATGGAAGTGGCTTGTCCCAAATTTGTGCCTTTAGTTGAAGCGGGCAAACTGGATGATAGTGATACCAGACAAGCTGTCCATGAGTATGTTAGCCCTTTAATTGAGCAGGGAATTGACACTTTGGTATTAGGCTGTACTCATTATCCTTTCCTGGGACCAGTGATTAAAGAATTTATAGGACCCCAGGTTAAACTGGTTGATCCCTCTTATGAAACAGTGGAAGAATTAAGACAAGTACTACACAGTAAAAATCTAACCCGAGGGAATAATCCCCATTCTCAGAGGCATTTTTATGTAAGTGGCAGCCAAGAATCATTTTTTACGGTAGGTAAGCTATTGGTAGGGGATGTTATTCAGAGAGTGGAACAGGTTTGCTTAGATTAGGTTAACAAAGAAGACATTAAGATGAGGTGCTGAACATAGATGGGGAGAGTTGGTTTTACTACCACTATACCGGTAGAAGTTCTGCTGGCAGCTGGCCAAGAACCGGTGGATTTGAACAATCTATTCATTGCTGCCCCCTACCCGCAAGCCATGGTTGATCAGGCTGAAGAAGCGGGATATCCACGCACCACCTGTGGATGGATAAAGGGACTGTATACGGCGGCTCTGACCTCTGACTTAGAATCAGTTATAGCCGTAATGCAGGGAGACTGCAGCAACACCCAGGCCTTAATGGAGACTCTGGAACTACAGGGAATAAATATGATTTCTTTTGCCTATCCCTATGATCGGGATCCCCAAGCCTTAAAGGCTAGCCTTTATAAACTAATGGACCACTTTGGGGTTAGTGAAGCTGAAGTAGAAAAGGAAAAGAAAAGGCTGGACCAGGTACGGCACCTATGTGGGATCTGGGATGAACTGACCTGGAAACATAATCAGGTTACCAGCTATGAAAACCATATAAAATTGGTGTCTACCAGTGATTTCGAGGGTAATCCGCAACGCTTTGCTACTGAGTTGGAACAGCTTATTGACGAAGCTCAGCAGCGGCAGCCGGAAACGGGCAAGGTAAGGTTAGCTTATATTGGAGTGCCGCCAATTTTTACCGACCTCTATCAGGTTTTGGAGTCGTTAGGAGCCCGGGTAGTATTTAATGAAGTGCAGCGGCAGTTTTCCATGCCTTATAAAACTGATAATATGGTGGACCAGTATATCAGCTATACTTATCCCTATGGCGCCTTTGCCAGGCTAGAGGATATGAAGGAACAAATTCAAAAGCGCCAGGTGCAGGGGATTATCCACTATACCCAAACTTTTTGCTATCGACAGATAGAGGATATGATTTTTCGTCAGAAGTTGGGTTTACCCTTTCTCACCTTGGAAGGGGACAAACCAGGAAAAGTAGATGCGCGCAGCCGTTTGCGGTTAGAAGCATTTATAAATATGTTGAAGTAGCGGAGGGAAAATGATTGGCATTGACTTAGGCTCCCGCCAGGTTAAAATGATACAGATGCAGCAGGGACAGGTTATCCGCCGGGAAATGGCAGATACTATTGGTTTCTATCGTCAATATGGCCGGGTGCGGGATGGGCAACTGCAAATTGACCTGCTGGAGGCAGGCTGGAGCGGTGATCAGGTGGTTGCTACCGGATATGGCAAAATGGCCGTTTCTATCACTGGCGCCCAACAAATACCTGAGATTCAAGCTCATGCCCTAGGGGCCGTATTCCAAAGCCAGCGGAACTCTTTTACCTTAATTGACATTGGCGGACAGGATTCTAAGGTAATATTAATTCGCGACGGTAAAGTGGTTGATTTCCTTACCAATGACCGCTGTGCAGCCAGTTCTGGCCGGTATCTGGAGAATATGGCCAATGTACTGGATATCAGCTTGGAAGAATTAGCCGGTTATGACCAGGACCCGGCAGAGATCAATGCCACTTGTGCTATTTTTGGTGAAACTGAATTAGTGGCTCGTATTGTGGAGGGTTTTTCTCTGCCACAGTTGGCGGCAGGTGTTAATTATGCTCTTTACCACCGGCTGGCTCCTTTATTAAAAAGGATGGACAGCGATTTGTTGGTTCTATCAGGCGGAGTGGCCTTAAACCAGGCCTTAACACGCATTCTGGAGCGGGAGACCGGGAGAGAGGTTTTAACCCTGCCTGATCCCCAGTATAATGGAGCTATTGGATGCTGTGTTTTTGGAGGGATATAAGACCAATGCTGCTTAGGATAATTGGATATTGGGCACCATATCCCCGTGCCGGTCAAGCTTGTCCCGGATATCTGGTATCTTCGGGTGATTCTCATCTACTGCTGGACTGCGGGCACGGAGTATGTTCTCAGTTGGCGCGCTGGCTGCCGGCCGAAAAGCTGGGAGCGGTGGTAATTACTCATTTTCACCCTGACCACTATATAGATCTGTTTGCTATCCGTCATATTATCCGGGCGGCTATGTTTACAGGTACTCGACAAAAACCTCTTCCAGTCTATATGCCCACAGAACCGGACTACCACTATCAATCCTTTGCCGCAATGGAAAAAGAGCTTCAGGTTCTTCCCCTGCATGATAACGGCAACTTTACTGTTGGCCCTATGCAAGTTAAGGCTTTTCCAGTAGACCATCCCATACCTGCCTGGGGAGTCAAAGTTGACTGTCAGAACCGGTCCCTGGTTTATACCTCGGATACCAGCTACCATCAACAATTGGTTGAACAGATTCAAGGAACCGACCTGCTGCTGTGTGAAGCCAGCCTGCGATTGGCAGATGGAGCAGTTGCTGCCCAGTTAGGCCATATGACAACCGCTGATGCAGGTCGTTTAGCCCGGGAAGGCGGAGCTAAAACTTTGCTGGCTACTCATTTTTGGCCGGAATATGAGCTGGAAGTATTGCAAGAGGAGATTGAGCAGGAGTATAATGGCAAAATAATTATGGCTGACCAGGATCTGACTGTGCCAATTTGATCACAGGTGGGAGAGAGCATGAGAATCGTAGAAACGGAATTAATTAAAAAAGCGGTAAAGGAAGCGGTAAAGACTGCTAATACCAGGCTCCCGGTAGATGTACTGACTAGCCTGGAAAAAGCCCGTGATAATGAAACCGTTCCTCACGCCCGCCAGGTGCTGGATATTCTTTTACAGAATGCTCACCAGGCACAGACCGAGAATATGCCCCTATGTCAGGATACTGGTTTGGTAACAGTGCATGTGCAACTAGGACAAGAAGTAGCGTTAACCGGGGGCAGCTTATATGAAGCCATTAATCAGGGAATAGGTGAAGGATATACGGAAGGCTATTTTCGGGCTTCTATGGTTAAAGACCCTTTTGAAAGAGTAAATACAGGTGATAATACTCCGGCAGTTGTACACTTGGAAATGATTGCCGGTGATAAGGTGATAATTACGGTATTTCCCAAAGGAGCGGGCAGTGAAAATATGGGGCGTACCATTATGCTAAAGCCGGCAGATGGCTGGGAAGGTGCCCGCCGCTTCGTAGTGGATACGGTAAGAATAGCTAATGCCAATCCATGTCCACCTATCATTGTGGGGGTGGGAGTGGGCGGTAACTTGGAAAAAGCCTGTTTACTGGCTAAAAAAGCACTTTTGCGGCCTATTGACCAGCCTCATCCTGACCGCCGGATTGCTGCTCGGGAAGCCCAGCTGCTCCAGGATATTAATAAATTGGGTATAGGCCCTCAGGGAATGGGAGGAGACACTACGGCACTGGCGGTTACCATGGAGGTATATCCTACCCACATTGCCAGCCTCCCGGTAGCAGTCAGTCTGAACTGTCATTCAGCCCGACGGGCTGTGGTGACGGTTTAATAGGGAGGAGGAAGCCCGGTGGCCCATGTTTTAAGAGCTCCGTTAAACGGCAATGCTCTACAACAATTACATGCTGGAGATGAAGTTTTGGTACAGGGAACAGTGTATGCAGCCAGAGATGCAGCTCACCAGAAAATGATAGCTGCTCTGGAAGCTGGCCAACCCCTGCCCTTTGATATCGAGGGACAGATTATCTATTATGTTGGACCTTGTCCAGCCCCACCGGGAAGGATAATTGGCTCGGCAGGCCCCACTACCAGCAGTCGTATGGATGTCTATACTCCAGCTCTGCTGCAAAGAGGGCTGAAGGCTATGATCGGCAAAGGAGACCGGAGTCAGGAAGTAAAGGAAGCCATGAAAAAACATGGAGCCGTATATTTAGCTGCTGTGGGTGGTGCCGGTGTTTATCTGGCTCACAGAATCACTGCTGTAGAAACCATAGCTTATCCGGAATTGGGACCGGAGGCTTTACTTAAAATGGAATTCCAAGACTTCCCCTGTATAGTGGCTATTGATATGCGGGGCCAATCGGTGTACCAGGCTTCAGATGAATAAAGATTTCAAAAATCTCGATTCATCTAGTATGATTTTTGTGGAGGTAAATTATGAGCAGACCAAACCAACGAATGAATGATGAGATGCGACCGGTTATAATGACGGCCGGTTTTCTAAAATACCCGCAGGGTTCGGTTTTGATTGAGGCTGGAGATACGCGGGTGCTGTGTTCTGCTATGGTGGAGGACAAGGTCCCCCCTTTCCTAAAAGGAAGCGGCAGCGGGTGGGTCACCGCCGAATACTCTCTACTGCCTTCTTCCACAGAAACTCGCACCGCCCGGGAAGCAGCGCGGGGCAGAATCAGCGGAAGAACCTCTGAAATACAGAGGCTAATCGGACGTTCCTTGAGAGCAGTAGTAGACATGGAGGCATTAGGGGAGCGTACGGTGTGGATTGACTGCGATGTTATACAAGCCGATGGAGGTACCCGAACAGCCTCTATTACCGGCAGCTTTGTGGCTTTGTATCTGGCCTTGCAAAAGCTTAAAGCTGATGGGGTAATTGAAAACTGGCCCATAAAAGACTATGTTGCAGCTATAAGTGTTGGCATTGTGGAAGGGAACCCGGTACTGGATCTGGAGTATGTTGAAGACTCCGTTGCCGATGTAGATATGAATGTAGTGATGACTGGCAGCGGAGCCTTTGTAGAAATACAGGGAACCGCTGAAGGGGAAACTTTTGATCGCCAGCAGCTGGATACCCTGCTGGCATTAGCAGAAAAAGGGATCAAGCAATTGATATTACAGCAAAAACAGGTTTTGGGGGAAGCATAGTGAAACAGCTATTGCTGGCTACTCGTAACCAGCATAAAAAACGTGAACTGCAAGAGCTTTTGTCTGGTATGCCTGTGGATATTTTGACCCTGGAAGACATTGGCCCTATGGCTGAGGTTGAAGAAGATGGTTCTACTTTTGAGGCCAATGCAGTCAAAAAAGCCTGTGCCATAGCCAAATCCAGCGGCATACTGAGTTTGGCGGATGATTCTGGACTGGAAGTCGATGCTTTACAGGGCGAGCCCGGAGTTCTTTCGGCGCGATTTGCCGGTGAAGAGGCCAGTGATGAAGCTAATAACAGGAAACTGCTGAGACTTTTAGAGTCGATTCCTGATAATAAACGCACAGCCCGTTTTGTATGTGTTATAGCGATTTGTAATCCTCCCAGCGAGGTAACAACAGTACGGGGTGAATGTGCTGGCAAGATTACTCGTAGTCCAGCAGGCAGTGGAGGATTTGGTTATGATCCTCTGTTCATTCCCTGTGGTTATAACTTAACCTTTGCTCAGTTGTCAGCTGCCGAAAAGAATAAGATCAGTCATAGAAGTGTAGCTCTAAAAAAGGCCTTGCCGGTGCTGACAAAATATCTAACTGATGAAATATAATAGGCCAGGGGGTGAGGATGAACTGAAAATCGCCGTTACTGGAGATACCCATGGCCAAATAAATAAAGTTATAAAAGCTATTAAAAAACACCAGGCTGATGCCATTATATTTACTGGAGATTATATCCGGGATGCTAAGCATTTGAGCAAACAACTGCAATTACCCGTTTATGCAGTGGCAGGAAATTGTGATCCTCCTGGGGCAGGGGAATTAGAAAAACAAGTCGAATTAGCGGGGAAAAAACTGTTTATAACCCATGGTCACCGCCTGGGAGTAAAGCGGGGACTTCAGTCTCTTTACTACCGCACCCAAGAAGTAGAAGCCCAGGTGGCTGTTTTTGGCCATACTCATACACCATTTTGTAAGAACGTTGAGGGTACTTGGTTGATAAATCCAGGTAGTCCTACCTATCCCAGGGGCTTGTCCCTTAAGGGAACTTATGTAATTATAACTGTGGAAAATGACAAATTCTATCCGGTGGTATGGCAGCTTTGATTATCGAATGTGATTGGCGATCATAATGGGATGGGTTTTTTCAAGCCATATAAATGACAGATATAAAAGCAGCAATTACCAGGATGTGATAGGATAAAAAGCTGCCTATACTGAAGGGAGGAGTATTGGTGAAGGAGTCGCTGAAACGGACGCCTCTATATGAGATGCATCAAGAGCATCAGGGCAAAATGATAGATTTTGGCGGATGGGAATTACCGGTGCAATATACCGGTATAATTCAGGAACACCATTTAGTGCGTACTAAAGCGGGACTATTTGATGTATCACACATGGGAGAGATCCAGGTTACCGGAGAAGAAGCCGAAGCCTTTATCCGCTATTTGCTCACTAATGATGTAACTAAGCTGAAGGATCAACAGGTGCAGTATACTTTCATGTGCTACCCTGATGGAGGTGTGGTTGATGACCTTTTAGTGTACCGCTATTCTCCTCAGCACTATCTGCTGGTGGTCAATGCTAGTAATGTAGATAAAGACTACCAGTGGATACTCAGTCATGCTCCCGAAGGAATAAAAGTTACTGATGTTTCTGACCAATATGCTCAAATTGCGGTCCAAGGTCCCCAGGCACAAGAAATCTTGCAAACCATCAGTGATATTGATTTATCCACCATACGTTTTTTCTGGTTTAAACCGCGGGTACTATTGGCCGGCATTGAATGCATGGTATCACGCACTGGTTATACTGGTGAGGATGGGTTTGAAATCTATTTGCCTGGAGATAAGGCAGTGCAATTATGGAAAAAGATATTGGCAGCCGGGGGGGATAACATAGCCCCAGCTGGGCTCGGTGCCCGGGATACACTTAGGCTGGAAGCCAAACTGCCTTTGTACGGGCAGGAATTAGGCCCAGATATTACTCCGCTGGAAGTTGGGTTGGACATGTTTGTGAAGCTGGACAGCGGTGATTTTATAGGCCGTGAGGCTTTGCGGCAGCAAAAGGAAAACAAACCAGCTAGACTGCTAGTGGAATTCGAAATGATAGGAAGGGGTATTCCTCGTTCTCACTATGAAGTTCATAAAAACGGGGAGAATATTGGCTATGTTACTTCTGGACTTCATTCTCCTACCTTGGGCAAGACCATTGGTCTGGCTTTGGTGCAAAGCCAATGGAGTGAACCTGGTCAAGAGTTGGATATTATGATTCGTTCCAAACCAGTAAAAGCTAGAGTAACCCAGGGGGCTTTCTATAAGCGATCTAAGAAATAAGCTAGGAGGGAAAAACATGCAGGTGCCTAAAGAATTAATGTACACTGATGAACACGAATGGATAAAAGTAGATGGAGAAAGGGCGGTTATAGGTATTACCGATTATGCCCAGCATAACTTAGGTGATATCGTTTTTGTGGAAGTGCCCGAATTGCACGCTCAGGTAGCTAGCGGTGATGCAATTGCGGTAGTGGAATCAGTAAAAGCAGTGTCTTCGATATATACCCCGGTTGGTGGGACCATAGTGGAGATAAATGATGCTTTGGAAGAGAGCCCGGAACTGCTCAATCAGGAACCTTATGAGCAATTTATTGCCATAATTGAGATGGATGACCCCAGTGATTTGGATGATTTAATGACTCCTGAGGAGTATGAAAAGTTTTGCCAGGCTCAAGGTTAGGAGGACAGTGATTGATGAGGTTTACACCCAATTCTGATGCAGTGGTCCAGGAAATGCTCAACAGTATAGGATTGCAGCAATTGGAGCAGCTCTTTGATGATGTGCCTGACCAGGTACAGATGAAGCGTCCTCTTGATTTACCACCGGAAATGAGCGAAATGGAGCTTTACTCCCATCTATCCCATTTGGCCGGAAAGAATATGGCCGCTGCGGAGCATCCTTGTTTTTTAGGTGCCGGAGCTTATGATAGCTACATACCGGCCGCTCTGGATCAGTTGTTGTTAAGATCTGAGTTCTACACATCCTATACTCCCTACCAGGCGGAAATCAGCCAGGGTATTTTACAGGCCATATTTGAATACCAGACTATGATCTGTCAATTAACCCAGATGGATGTCTCAAATGCTTCATTATACGATGGCGCTACTGCCCTGGCGGAAGCCTGTACACTGGCTGCCGTTCACACCCGCAAGCAGCTAATAGTTGTTCCGGAAACAGTTCACCCTGAATACCGACAGGTATTGGATACTTATGCTATATCCGGTTATTATGAGCCTGTATTTGTGCCTTGCCCGGATGGAATTATGGATTGGGACAGGGTAGCCGGTATTATGAATGAACAGCCCGCAGCTTTAGTAATACAGCATCCCAACTTCTGGGGGCACTTAGAACCAGTGGAAAAGGCTGCTGATTTAATCCACCAGGCAGGGGGATTGTTGATAATGGTGGTAGACCCTCTTTCGTTAGCCATACTCAAACCCCCGGGAGCTTGGGGAGCAGATATAGCAGTGGGTGAAGGTCAGCCACTGGGTAATGCTCTAAATTTTGGAGGACCCTATCTGGGCTTTATGGCGGTTACCCGGAAATTGATGCGCAAGTTACCGGGCAGAATTGTGGGGCAAACCGATGATGTCGAAGGCAAGCGCGGCTTTGTGTTGACCTTGCAGGCTAGAGAGCAGCATATTCGCCGGGAGAAAGCTGGTTCCAACATATGTTCCAACCAAGCTCTAAATGCTTTGGCTGCGGCTATTTACCTGGCTTTACTGGGGCCACGGGGATTGAAAGAAGTTGCCCTGCGCTGTCACCAATTGGCTGTGTATGCGCAAAGACGGCTGGAAGAAGCCGGATTTCCGCTGCTATATGAAAAGCCTTTTTTCCGTGAATTTGTGGTTAAAACTCCGGATGCTGCAGCCATTAACCAGCGACTACTGGCACAAGGTATGGTGGGCGGATTAGAAGTAGACGGTGGAATGCTTTTAGCCTTTACGGAAAAACTCAATCGACAAGACATCGATCGCTTGGTAGCTACTTTTAAGGGGGAATAACAGGTGAGCCAATTGATATTTGAAAAAAGCCGCCCGCATAGCAACAAGATGACCATACCCCCGGCAGAGGTGGGTCATGTTGATATAAATAAGACCATAGGCGAGGAATACCTGCGTACCGGCGAACTGCCCCTTCCCGATCTCAATGAAGTGGAGACTGTGCGGCATTATACCTTCTTATCGAAAAGAGCTTACGGAGTTGATGATGGCCTCTATCCATTGGGCTCCTGCACCATGAAATATAATCCAAAAATCGATGAATGGGCAGCCCGGTTACCTGGTTTGGCGGGTCTGCACCCCTATCAGCCCGTAGAAACAGTACAAGGTGCATTGCAGATTATGTATGAGACCGCTCAATGGTTGAGCGAAATAACAGGAATGGACCAGTTTACCCTGCAGCCAGCGGCGGGTGCCCATGGGGAATTGACCGGGGTAATGATGATCAAAGCTTACCATAACAAGCGGGGAGATCGAGGCCGAACCACCATGCTAGTTCCTGATTCAGCCCATGGAACTAATCCCGCTACTGCCAACGTAGTAGGCTATAGGGTTGAAGAAGTAAAATCTGATCCGCGGGGACTGGTGGATCTGGAAGACTTAAAGAGCAAGCTGGGTCCTCATATTGCGGGATTAATGCTAACCAATCCCAATACTCTGGGCTTATTTGAAGAAGATATTCTGCAAATATCTGAGTTGGTCCACGGCTGTGGTGGACTGCTCTACTATGATGGAGCCAATCTGAATGCCATAATGGGAATTGCCCGGCCTGGAGATATGGGATTTGATGTGGTTCATGTTAACCTGCATAAGACCTTTGGAACCCCCCATGGGGGAGGAGGACCTGGGTCAGGACCGGTAGGAGTGAAAAAGCATCTGGAAGAGTTCTTACCAATTCCCCGGGTGGATAAACGACAAGACAAATATCTTTTAGAGTATGATTATCCACATTCTATCGGTAAAGTGAAAGAGTTTTACGGCAACTTTGGAGTAGTGGTAAAAGCCTATACCTATATGCGGGCTTTAGGGAGAGAAGGGTTAAAAGAAGCCAGTCAACATGCAGTTCTCAATGCCAATTATGTGAAAGAGCACCTGCGTGATACTTATCATATACCTTTTGATAGATTGTGTAAGCATGAATTCGTGATTACAGCGAAAAACCAGATGGACAGCAATGGTGTGGCTACTATGGATATTGCCAAAAGGCTTTTGGATTATGGTTATCATCCCCCCACCGTTTATTTCCCCCTTATAGTACGGGAAGCGATGATGATTGAACCACCGGAGACCGAGAGCCGGGAACGACTGGACGACTTTATCGCCACCATGAAAGAAATCGCTGACCAAGCAGTAGACAACCCAGATGTGGTTAAAAATGCCCCTCATAATACGGTAGTAAGAAGGCTGGATGAGGTTAAAGCCGCCCGAAATCCGGTAGTACGCTGGGAGGAATCCGGTGATGTATGATCTGATAGTTATCGGAGCAGGTCCCGGTGGTTATGTGGCTGCTATTCGTGCTGCCCAGCTAGGCCTGTCGGTTTTGCTGGTAGAAAAGGACCAGGTAGGAGGAACTTGTCTAAACCGGGGGTGCATACCTACCAAAGCCTATTATGAAAATGCCCGGGTACTGCACAGTGTTCAGCAGGGAAAGGAATTTGGCATACAGGTATCAGGATGCTCCTTGGATATGAATGCTGTTTATGAACGTAAACAGCAGGTGGTAGGACGGCTGGTAGCCGGGGTTGAACAGCTGCTGAAAGCCCATAAAGTAGAAATAATCAAAGGACAGGCCTCATTAAAGGATGCCAATACTGTTGAGGTCCAAGGACAGGAACACACTGCTGAGCGCATATTAATAGCCACCGGTTCTAAACCGGCAGCACTACCTATTGCTGGCAGCGATGATCCCCGTTTCTTGACCAGTGATCAAGTTCTAGACCTGACCCAAATACCATCTCGTCTGGCAGTGATCGGTGGTGGGGTTATAGGTTTGGAATTCGCCTGCATTTTTAAGGCATTTGGCAGCCAGGTAACCGTATTCGAATCTCAGGCCAGTATTCTCAATCAACTGGATAAAGAAATAGTCAAACGTATGCAGGTATTCTTAAAGCGGCAGGGCATTAATGTATATACTTCCGTACAAATCGAGAAACTGGAAGCCACTGGTTCAGGGCTTATAGTCCAGGGATCTTCACCCAAGGGCGAACTAAGCATTGAGGCGGATGTGGTTTTGCAAGCGGGAGGCAGGCGGCCCTGCACCCAGGGTCTGAACCTGGAAGGTTTGGGAATTGAAACGGATCAGCATGGATTCATTCTGGTGGATGAAGAGTATCAGACCAATGTGGAAGGCATATATGCCATAGGAGATGTTATCGGTGGACCCATGCTGGCCCATGTTGCGTCCGAAGAAGGTATAGCCGCGGTAGAATACATGGCTGGACACCACCGCAGTCCCATTCAATACCATGCCATACCCAGTGCTATTTTCACCTTTCCCGAGGTGGCAGCGGTAGGTTTAACGGAAGAGGAAGCTAAAAACCGGGGCATCCAACCTCAGATAGGTAAATTTTCTTTTGCCGCTAATGGTAAAGCTTTGGCTATGGGAGAGACCGATGGCCTGGTGAAAATTATAGCTGATGAAAATTTGCAAATTATCGGCATGCATATTATTGGCCCCCATGCCAGTGATTTAATATTGGAAGGGGCTCTGGCGGTAAGCCAGAAAATAACCCTGCCAGCTATGAACGATGTGATCCATGCTCACCCGACCCTGGGGGAGGCCATTAAAGAGGCCGTTTTAGATGCTCAGGGCCAGGCTGTTCATTTGGCCCCACCACGTCGCAAAGGTTAAACAGGAGGAACCCAGTGCGCCAACTACTGAACCCGTCCCATGATCCCTATTTTAATATGGCTTTAGAAGAATACCTGGTCACTCAAACCGACCCCGGCAGCGAATGGTTTATGCTGTGGCAGAATAAACCAACCGTAGTAGTCGGTCGCCATCAAAATACTGGCGAAGAAGTGAATGAGTCCTTTATTGTGACTAAAGGAATTAAAGTGGTACGGCGCATGTCAGGGGGCGGGGCGGTATACCATGATCTAGGGAACCTGAATTTTACCTTTGTAGTGAATGTTTCCGCTAACCGCAGCTTGGCTCGATTTGCCCAACCGGTAATCAAGGCATTGCATAAGCTGGGCGTAGAAGCCCAGATAAGCGGACGCAACGATCTGACTATTGCTGGGCGCAAGTTTTCCGGCAATGCCCAGTTCATAGGCAAAAACCGTTTGCTTCATCATGGAACCCTTTTATTTGCCACTGATCTGGATATTATGCAACAAGCCCTCACTGTAAATCCTGTTAAAATGGCATCCAAAGGAGTTAAATCAGTACGCAGCCGGGTAACTAACATAGCCTATCATCTTCCGGACCCGGTCAGTATTGATGTTTTTAAGAAGACTCTGAGTGAAACTATCAGCGAATACTGGCCAAATGAGCCCGCCCGGGGGCTTACGGAAGAAGAAAAGGCTATAGTCACCCAGCGGGCTGTTGACAAGTATAATAGCTGGGAATGGAATTACGGCCAATCACCCCAGTATGATCTGCGTCACCAGGCTCGTTATCCCTGGGGACAGTTTGATATCAGGCTGGAACTGAGGAAAGGGCGTATTGCAGTCTGCAAGATATATGGAGATTTTTTCACCGTTAAGGAAATAGAAACCCTGGAAAAGGCCTTGCAGGGTATCCTATATAACCAAAAAGAAATTCTGAAGCTATTAGAGTCTTTGGATCTATCAGCATATATACCGGAAATGGATGCGCAACAGTGGCTGAAATTGATAATGGGGAATGAGAGTTCATAATGCTTAAGCACTTAACCGGGCGTAGTTACTGTTTAGAAACCCCAGGGGCAGTCTTAGGTATTTACCTGGAAGATGACCGCCACTGCCTGTTGATTGACAGCGGAGAGGCAGCTCATGGGCCGCAGGTAGTGGATATCCTTAAGGAGCAGGGGTGGATAGTATCTGCCTTGATTAATACCCATGCTCATGCCGATCACTGTGGAGCTAACCGGATCATAGCAGAAGCCTTTGCAGCGCCGGTTTATGCCTCAGCATTGGAAAAGGTGTTTTTAGAAAACCCCGAGCTAATTCCTTATACTCTTTTCTCCGCCCATCCACCCCGGTCTCTAGCCAATCGTTTTATTATGCCCCCTGTTTCACCACCTGCTCAAGTGATTGAGCCCGGTTCTCAAATGGTTAGCTGCACACCACTGGATATTGTGGATTTAAGCGGTCATACTCCTGGACAAATAGGGATTATTACCCCGGATGGAGTCCTTTTTGCCGGTGATAGCCTAATTTCTGACCAAGCATATAGTGCTTTTCCTTGCCCGGTGGTGGTTGACGTGCAAAAACAGTTGGCTTCTTTAGACCGGCTACAAGAAACCTCTTATAATGCATTGTGTATATCCCATGGGGGACGTATTGAGCAGGCGAGTTCCTTGCTGGACAGGAACCGGGAGTGGCTGCGCCAATTAATAGATGAGGTAGTAGAGTCATTGCCGGGAAGGCCCATGAGCCGGGAAGAAATAACCGGCCGAATAATCGCCCAAAGAGAACTGACTGTGAATACCACTCAGTACTATTTGGTTTGGTCTACTGTGTCAGCGGTAATCAGCTATCTGCTCGACCATCGCCTCATAACGGCCCTCCACCAACCTACTGGAATCGCCTACATCTCCAAATGATGCAAGAGGGGACGGTTCTTTCTGTCATTTCAAGATGCAAGAGGGGACGGTTCTTTCTGTCATTTCAAAAGCAATTGTCACCTGAATGACAGGCCGCGAGGCAGCCAGTAGGTTTACCCTGCGCACCTGTTCCGTCGCCTCGATATAGTAGCGGCTCGATGTGCGACTCAGGGGGTACCGGGCTAAACAAAACATCCTGTTTTGTAGCCCTCTTACGGCCATCCTGTCCCTCGCCTCCCCTTCGTTCGTACATCTTTGCCGACTATATCGGACTCCTCCACCAAGGTGCTTATGGCAAACCTACTGTCTACAATTTAGGTAAAAGGTGTTTTCACAGCATGACAGAAAGAACCGTCCCCTCTTGCATCTGTCCTCTCTTGCATCTTGCATCTGTCCCCTCTTGCATCTTGCATCGTCCCCTCTGGCATCAAAAAATAGGCAGACCCAGTTTATGGCAGGCTGGTTCCAGGTTTTGCCGGTCCTGGAGCACGGGGGCAAAAAGGTCTCCATAGTCCCGCAGACGAGAAAGAATGGTTTTTATCGTAAATTGAGCGGGCGTTATCTGGGAGACTTCATCCCATAATAGAGGAGTGGAAACCGGTGCTCCTGGACGGGGGCGTACACTGTATACGCTGCTGAGAGTTTTACCCAGTACATTTTGCAGGTAATCAACATACACTTTATGACCTCGCTTTTTTACAGCCCGTTCAATGGTGGCGATGTGGGGAAGCACTTCGGTTACCATACTCGCCAAGACGTGAGCAAATTTGCGAACCTGTTCATAGGTATAGACCGCTTCCACGGGAATATAAATATGCAATCCGGCCGAACCGGAAGTCTTGGGATAGGAGCGCAGTCCCAAATTATCCAGTAGCTCCTTTACCACCAGAGCAATATCAACTACATCTTGATACCGGCTGCCCGGGGAGGGATCCAGATCGATAACGGCAAAGTCAGGGTTGTCTATGCTTTCTATACTGGACAGCCACGGATGCATTTCAATACAAGCTTGATTGGCCAGCCAAGCCAGAGTAGCCGCTTCCTCAGCCACTATGAAGCGAATGTCCCGCTGGGAATCTTCTGAGTACCAGGAGAAGGTTCTGATCCATGGGGGCAGATAATCAGGCGCATTTTTCTGGTAAAAACTCTTGCGGTGAATGCCATCAGGAAAACGGGTTAGCACCAAGGGGCGTCCCCTTAAATGGGGCAACAGGTAGTCAGCCACCTGCACATAATAATGAATCAGTTCTCCTTTGGTATATCCATCGTCAGGCCATAAGACCTTATCCAGATTAGAGAGCGCAAACTCCCGGCTTTCAATAGTAACCTGTCCCATCATTAATGCCCCCTGTCTTCCGATGGTTTTTACAATCGGCATTCGCTGCTGGGTTTGGTGCTGAAACCGGTAATAACCGGCGAGCGCAGTGTCAAGGAATCGGTCCATTCGGCAAATTCCACCCTTAAGGTTAACAGTGGCTGCACAAAATAATACCCAGGGGCGGTGGGTTTATTCACAAAAGGTGAAAAAGATATGGCCATCTGCGGCAATTCTTTAGTAAGCAGGCTCCAATCTGCCTGTCTTAAACCGGTACCGGCTTTGCCAATGTAGACCAGATCCTGATCACGGTAAGCGCCCAGTAAAAGGGCATTCACAGTGGAACCTTTTAAGGTGTATCCTCCTACCACACAGTATTGGATGCGCCGGTATTTAACCTTCAGCCAATCCCGGTGTTTTTTCCCGCCTACATAGGGGGATGAAGTGCGCTTGATAACAATGCCTTCCATATCTTGATTTTTAATGGCGGCAAACAAGCTAGTTCCTTCCGGAAAATTTTCCACTATCCGCACCCATTCATTTTCCACCAGCCTGTGGTCTAAAATTGCCTGGCGCTCTAACAAAGGAACCTTACGCAAATCCCGCACCGCAAAGGGTATATCAAAGACCATAAAGTGTATAGGGTAAAGCTTACTTGCTTGCTTAACCTGCCGGGACCCGCTCAAATCTCTTTTCAAAATGGCTGGAAAGTTGGGTTTGCCATTTTGGAGTACGACTAATTCCCCATCTAATACTGCTTCGGAAACTTTCAGCAAGGAAGGCAGTTCTTGCAACTCAGGATATTGTTCTGTCCGCAGGTGACCGCGTTTGTTCACCAGAGTCACTTTCCCAGCAGACAAATAAGCCAGCATGCGAACTCCGTCCCATTTAACCTGGTAAACATAGTCACAACTTTCCACTATCTTTTTACTCAAAACCGGCAGCATGGGTTCAATTAGGTTCAAACCGTTAGTACCTGCCATGGTAGATTAGGTTCCGGTCTTGGTTTTGCGCCGGCCCCGGGTGGCTTTCTTAGGTTCAGCCTCGGCCTCATCAGCCTGGCGATTTTTCTCGGCCAGTTTAACACTGGCTTTCAAGGCTTCCATCAAATCCACCACATTGCCGCGTTCTGCAGCCGGAGCAACTGTCACCACCTCTTTACCTACAATTTTGTTTTCAATCAGTTCCCACAAAGCTTGACGGTATTCATTTTGATATTTAGTAGGTTCAAAACTGGTAGAAAGGTTCTCAATTAGATTTATCGCCATTTTAATTTCATTTTCATGGAGTTTAACCCGGTCTAGGCCCAGATTCAGATCGGAAGGGGAGCGGATTTCGTCCGGCCAGAAAATGGTTTCCATTATCAAGACCTGGTCTTTTACCCGCAATGCAGCCAGTGATTGTTTGGAACGGATGATAATTTTGGCAATAGCTACTTTGGCGGTTTTGGTCATGGCCTCAATCAACAGGCTGTAAGCCTTTTCACCCCCCTGAGAAGGTTCCAGGTAATAAGTTTTATCAAAATAAATGGGATCCACCTGGGATAAGTCAACGAAGTCCAGGATATCGATGGTCTTGGTGTTTTCCAGAGGAATGCGCTCCAGGTCTTCCTCATTAATGACCACGTAATTGCCTTTTTGATATTCATAGCCGCGGACAATTTCTTCAGAAGCTATTTCCCGGTCACAGTGGGGGCAAAACTTGCGATACTGAATGGGGGTCATGCATTCTTTATGCAGGTAATTAAACTTTATGTCTTTGCGCTCAGTGGCAACATACATTTTAATAGGTATATTAACCAAGCCAAAGCTTACTGCACCTTTCCAAAGAGTTCTCATATAAATACCCCCAGGCTGTTTTTAGTAGCATAGCTTGGGAAAACATATTTTATGCTGGAATATGTTTATAAATTAGATATGCTGCAGCAAAGAACGAAACGCTTCCTGGCGATTGCGGTACTGGGAAGGAAGGTCCCACAGGGATGCGTGCAATGAAGGCAGGTCATGGATGGCTTCACAGTAAGGCAGAGGATCGGCTATTTTTTCCCAGCCTAAATGCTCTGATAAATTCATCAAAACAGAACTGGTGAGTTCCCATTCTCCTGGCGGGGTTTGGCAGGGGATAAACAAATCGACATTTTTATAATCGGCGGTAAGGTTTTTCTGGAGAGTAGTCAACTCATTCGGGCTGTTCTGAATGGTCTGAAAACAGCAGCAGACCATATCGATTTTCAAAAGTGTGGACAATTGAGCCAAATCAATATAATTAGCTTCGATAAGAATATAATGGTAATCAGCTAAAAAATCATGGGGAGGCAGGACTGGGCCGACCAGAGCATCTGGTCCCAGATGAGTAGTATAAATAATGCTTGTGCCAGGTGTCGGTGCAGGTAGCATAAGCCAGTTATTAAAAATAATATCTTTTTTCCAGTTAACCCAAAGGATTTTCGCCCCCGTTTGCTGTAAGGCTGTTCCCAGGTTAATAATTACAGTAGTTTTGCCCGCACCCGGCAGGGGGGATACGAATAAAACTGTGTTCACACAATCAACTTCAAAATAATATTAGCATCTTAGGAAAAAGCGGGAAACCCTGGAAGGATTTCCCGCTCTATCAGTTAATTTCGCGATATTTATTACTATTTTACTCTCTGCCAGATAGCTGCGGCACCATGGCCATGGCCGATGCACATGGACTCAACAATGTATTCTACATCGGCATAGTCAGGGTCATTAAACAGGGCAGTGATGTCAGTGGCAATACGTGCGCCAGTGCAGGCCAGGGGATGGCCGATGGATATTCCCGAACCCCATACGTTCAAGCGATCCTTGGGAAGATTCAGAGTCTGCTGTACATATACAGACTGAGAAGCAAAAGCTTCGTTGATTTCCCACAGGCCGATCTGATCCTGGGTCATGCCAGCTCTCTTTAAGACCTTAGGAATTGCCAGAGCGGGACCGATACCCATGATATCCGGTTCCAGACCTATAACAGCCCAGCTGACCATCTTCATGATGGGTTTCTTGCCCAATATCTTGCAGCCTTCATCAGTGGCCAGTACTACACCGGCAGCTGCGTCGTTAATCTGGGAAGAGTTACCGGCGGTAACAGTAGCAGCCTCATCCTGCATGAAAACCGGAGCCATAGCGGCCAGTGATTCCATGGTGGTTTCAGGGCGTACACCCTGGTCGCGAGCTACTACAACTTCGGCCAGCTCTTCGCCCTTTTCGGCAGCAGCTTTAGCCAGATGTTCGGTAGCCGTATAAAGGGGTTCCATATTGTGAGGGTTGGGATCGTTTTTAGTACTCTTAGCAGGAACCTTAGCCTTGATGGGAATGATGGTATCCTTAGTCTTGTTGGCAGCCTGTGCTTTAGCACATTTTAGATGAGATTCCATAGCAAACTGATCTTGGGCTTCCCGGCTGATGTTGAACCGGCGGGCTACCATTTCAGCGGTGTAACCCATGGCAATAGCTCCCAGGTTCATGTAATTGCCCAAATCCGGATGGATGTCAGCACCGGCACCCATGGGTATGTGGGTCATGTGCTGCACTCCGCCAGCAATGGCTACGTCTCCACCCCAGCCACACATCATGGTGGAAATAGCAAATTGAATGGAGTTCAGACCGGAAGCGCAGAAACGGTCGACAGTACATCCGGGAACATCATAAGAACCATCGGACAGGATCCAAGCCAAGCGGCCGATGTTTAAGCCCTGTTCCATAAAGGCATTGGCAGTTGCCGCCCATACTACGTCATCGATGACTCCCTGCTTTGCTTTGTCTTCCAGGCCGATTCTCTTTCTCAGCTCTTTAAAAACGATAGCAGACAGTTCATCGGCGCGAACATTGGTAAACCAGGACTGTTTTCCTGCACGAGCAACCGGTGTACGTGCAGCCTCCACAACCTGTCTCTTATACACATCT
>DLUN01000166.1 GCA_003444615.1 Syntrophomonas sp. | reverse complement strand
AGATGTGTATACTAAGGTACCTATGCTTCGCTCGAGTCTTTCGGTCTCCTTAAGTTCTTTATAGCAGTACAGATCACGTAAAGCAGGGTACCGCATTATACGTTTTTTATGAACTTCATGTCCGGCTGGAATGTGCTTGCGCACAACTGCATCAAATTGTGGTAGATCGATTTCCACCTGACCAAGTTCAACTACGTATGCTCCGCAACCAATATCTACCCCCACCAGGTTAGGTACCACTAAGTCTCCTAAATCTGCTGTAAAACCTATTACACATCCAACACCCGCATGGCAATCTGGCATTATACGTATTTTACAGCCCTTAACAAATTCTTGGTTACATAAGTTGATTATTTGTCGTTCAGCTGTTTCCTCTATATCGCTTGTAAACACTTGTGCAGTATTATACTTGCCTTGTAATTCAAGCAATGGTTTAACCTCCTCACTTATAAACTTAAATAACACAGACAGCACTTTTTTTGCAAACCATTAGCATCATAATGAATACTTTTTTAGTAACCGCTAAAATAAGGTTAGTAGACCGTTCTAGCTAACTGCCAGAAAACAAATAACGGAGCTTGAAAAACTCCGTTGTATTGCTATATGGCAGGGGAGACAGGAATCGAACCCGCAGCCCTCGGTTTTGGAGACCGATGCTCTGCCAATTGAGCTACTCCCCTATATAATTTACTGTTTAGTTTGTTCAGCGAAATTCATTCTATCATAGATTTACTGAACCTTCAAGGGATTCGCCGCTAATTTATTGTTAATGAGCGATAATGTCATGGTATAACTCATCAGGGAAAATGTCATCATTTGTAATATACTAAAACAGTAATAAAAAACCAACACTAAATACATAAACAGTCCCCACCATACTTAGTGCCGCTAGAAACGATTGAATAAATTCTTTTTTACTAAATCCGGTAAACATGATAACTCACCTCGCAGAACATATGTTCTATAGATAGTATAGGGGAGAACATACGTTCTGTAAAGTATAATCTTTGTGGTTTGAAGTACTATTTAAGATGAATATCATTTGCAGTAGCTACATACCACATATTGTTGTAAAGTATTTGGTGTTAGAGAAGCAGACCATGTGAATAAACTGAAAATAAAACATAACTAGTAATGTAACATTATCAAATAATCAGGAGGGTCATAATGAAAGTTTTAGTACTTATGGGTGGCACATCTGCTGAAAGAGAGGTTTCCTTGCAAAGCGGAACAGCGGTATTGGAAGCTTTGCGTAATATAGGTTACCAAGCAGAAGGATGGGATTTTGACCCTGAGACTCTGGATACCATACAGAAAAGTAAACCCGATGTGGTATTTATTGCTTTGCATGGCAAACCTGGGGAGGATGGCACAGTACAGGGACTGCTCGACCTGTGGGGTATACCCTACACAGGTTCGGGATTGGCGACCAGTGCTATTTGCATTGATAAATGTTTAACCAAAAAATATTTGGCTTTAGAAGGAATACCAACTGCTCCTTATGTAATAATTGGCCAAAATGAATACGAAAACAATTCCCGGGAAACATGTCGGAACCTAGCTTCTAAGCTGGGGGTACCACTGGTAGTGAAACCGCCCACCCAGGGTTCCAGTATAGGTACTGTAATAATAAAAGATAGTTCTCAAATTGGCCCCGCTATAGAACAGGCCTTTAAGTATGATAACTTTGTTCTGGCAGAACAGTATATTGCCGGTTCAGAAGTAACAGTAGGTATTTTAGGAAATCATGATCATGACCTACAAGTTCTTCCCATCATAGAAATAACCTCTGCCAATGAATTTTACGACTACGACTCCAAATACACCCAGGGGAAATGCGAGCACATTATACCAGCTCGTATTAAAGAGGATGTCCAGCATAAGGTTAATCAGATAGCAGCTGCTGCCTACCGATTACTCAGATGCCGGGGTTTTGGCAGAGTAGACTTTCGTATCGATGAAAAGGGTAATCCATTTGTATTAGAGGTAAATACGATACCCGGCATGACAGCTATGAGTTTAGTTCCTGATGCTGCCCAGGCTGCTGGTATCAGTTTTGAGCAACTGGTGGATAGAATTGTAAAACTTGCCCTAGAGAGTTAAAGAAAAAAAGGTTTTTATGTTATGTCGAAGAATTGATGAATAGGATTTTGCTTTAGGGGTAAAAAGCTATGACCTATTTTCTTCCCGCAGGTATTATAAACGATACCATTTTGGAGATTCAGAAAAAAAGCGGTGATCTGCAGAAGGAACTGGCCCAACAGAATTTATACCAGGTAAAAAAAGGTCTTAAGGAAATAGAAGAATTAGCATTAGAGCTAGCCCTGTTTTTAGAAAAACTGGCCTGTCAGCCTTTAATCTATACTGGTCCAGGCACCACGGAAGAGGTTATAAAACGTTTGGAATGGGCGTTAACGTTTAGTGAAGAAATTGATCCCATGGAATACTATCGCTATTTAGAGGAAGTCAAAAAATCAGCCAAATAATAAAAGGGTCAGGATAGAAATAATTCTTTGCCGGTGATAATAACTGATGAATTTTTGGTTAATCATCGCGTATAGGGAGCATTTCAACCCTGACCCAATCTGTTATAATACTTCTAAGTGGGTAAATAGGGGAGAGAATTATGAAGAAACATATGCAGGAAATAACCGACAAAGTAAGAAACGGTATTCGATTGAATAAAGAAGCTGTCTCTTATACACATCT